>JAFAWI010000091.1 GCA_019241915.1 Alphaproteobacteria bacterium | reverse complement strand
TGCCGATGGAGGACATCAACCTCCACTTCACCGGCGATTTCCATGCGATCGGCGCGGCCAACAACCTGCTCGCCGCGATGGTCGACAACCACATCTACTGGGCCAACGAGCTGGGCATCGACTCGCGCCGCGTCACCTGGCGCCGCGGGCTCGACATGAACGACCGCGCGCTTCGTCAGATCACCTCGTCTTTGGGCGGCGTCGCCAACGGCTTCCCGCGCGAGGACGGGTTCGACATCGTCGTCGCCTCCGAAGTCATGGCGATCTTCTGTCTGGCGACCGACCTCAACGATCTGAAGCGGCGTCTCGCCAACATCATCGTCGGGCAGACGCGCTCGCGCGAACCGGTGCGCGCCGGCGACCTCAAGGCCGCGGGCGCGATGGCGGTGCTGCTCAAGGACGCGGTCGCGCCCAATCTGGTGCAGACGCTGGAGAACAACCCGGCCTTTATCCATGGCGGACCGTTCGCCAACATCGCGCACGGCTGCAATTCGGTGATCGCGACCAAGACTGCGCTCAAGCTCGGCGACTATGTCGTGACGGAAGCCGGGTTCGGGGCCGATCTCGGCGCCGAAAAGTTCATGGACATCAAGTGCCGTAAGGCCGGGCTCAAGCCCGATGTCGCGGTCGTCGTCGCCACGGTGCGCGCGCTCAAGATGCATGGCGGTGTCGCGCGCGACCAGCTGCGCAGCGAGAATGTCGGGGCGCTCGAAGTCGGGTACGCCAATCTCGGGCGGCACCTCGAAAACCTGAAGGGGTTTGGCGTGCCGGCGGTGGTCTCGGTCAACCGCTTCAGCGCCGACACCGAGGCCGAGCACGCCAAGCTCAAGGAATTGTGCGCGGCGCACGGCGCCGAGGCGGTGATCGCCGACCATTGGGCCAACGGCGGCGAGGGCGCCGCGCCGCTCGCCGAAGTGGTCGCCCGCCTCGCCGACAGCGGCCAGTCGAAATTCCAGTTGCTCTACCCGGACGAGATGCCGCTGCGCGACAAGATCAAGACGATCGCGCAGAAGATTTACCGGGCGAAGGACATCGCGTGCGACGCGGCGGTCGAAAGCCGCCTCGCCGAGCTGCAGAAGGACGGGTTTGGCCACTTCCCGGTCTGCATGGCCAAGACGCAGTACAGCTTCTCGGCGGACGCCAACGCCAAGGGCGCGCCCTCGGACCACATCCTGCCGATCCGCGAAATTCGGCTATCGGCCGGCGCCGAGTTCGTCGTCGCGATCTGCGGCGAGATCATGACGATGCCCGGCCTGCCGCGGGTGCCGGCAGCCAACAGCATCGACCTGACCGAAGACGGCCGCATTACCGGCCTCTTTTGAAATTCGGAGCGCGCCATGAAACTCGCCGAGGACGCCGGCTTGGCGTATCCGCGAAAGATGGTCGAAAGCATCCTCGTCGGGCTGTCCGATCCGCTCAACGATCATCTCATCAAGCTGATCGGTTTTGACTTTCCGGCGGAAGCGCGGCAGCACTTCCACCGCGAAGTGCGAACTTGGCTGAAGAAAATCCAGATACTTCGTTTCAAGCCAAATAACAGAACGGGATCAGTCAAATTCTACTTCGACTTTTTGTTCGACTACCCGTTCGGCGGTGTCGAAGAACAGAACGTTCGGCGCATTGCGAACGCTATTGCCGACGAATACGAACATGCCCGACCGACGAAATCCCCGCGGGAATTGGTCGAATGGCTGCATTCCTTCCACCGCGAGCTGGCCCAACGCCTGCACCGGGGCGAAGATGTGCTCGACATGATCCCCGAATAGCGAACCGACAATTGCCTTAAAGCCGCTGCACCGCGAACCGCTTGTCCTGAAGCTGTCTGACGATGCCGCGCTCGCCGATCAGATGCGCGGCGCCGACGGCGACGAAATAACTCTGCGGCGTGTCGAGATAGGCCTCGATCTTCGCCGTCATCGCATCGTTGCGGTCGTCGATCAACGGTTTCATGACCGGCTTCAGTTGCGGATATTCGGCGATAGTGCGGTCGTTCAGCGATTGCAGCTTGTCGACGTCGCCGCGTTGCCAAGCGTCGATGATGGTGAGCAGCGAGGTTGTCGGCTTTTCCGCCTCGACAAGGCTGCTCAGCAGCAGCTTGTCCTGCAGCTCGTCCGACATCGAGCCGAACAGCATCAGCTGTGACTCGATCGTCTCCAACCCTTTGACGGGCTTGTTAAAGTCGGCGGCTTCGGTGAGGAAATGCTTGTCCAGACCGTAGGCCGGATCGAAGCCCTGTCGCTTCACGTCGGCATCGAGCACCATCACCGCGATGAGCCACGGCTGTATGCGTTCGAAAGCACTCTCCTCTTTGCCCGATTTGCGCAGGAAGGCACCGAGATGCGCGCGGGTGTCGGCGCTCAGGTGATTGGCGGTTGCGTCGTCGGCGGCATACCGCCGATGCTCGACCATCCATCGTTTGGCGCGCGCCGCGGCGTCGGTGTCCCTGACGTCAACCTCCTCGACCAGGGCGTCGGCGCGCTTGAAGCTGTCCTCGACGATGCGGGGCAGCGGGTAGAAATCCGCCTTGCCGACGTGAACCGTGCCGTACAGATAGACGATGCCGCCTTTGGGCCCGGTGACCTTCCACAGCAGATGCCGCTGCGGCGCCTTGTCGGCCCATGCGCTGGTGCCCGCCGTTTGCGCGAACCACGACAGGACGAGTGCGGCGACAACAAACGCGATAGCCCTCGGACGCATGGCGTGCCTCGATAGTGGGGCTGCCGTATTGGCTGCCGACTGCTCGCACAACCCGCTTAAGATGCGGTGAAGGAGGGCGCAATGGATCAGAGCGACGTCAAAGCCTGGCGGAAAACCGAGCGCGAGAGGCTGATAACGTTGCGTATGGCCTTGCCGCCCGCGGAGCGGCGCGCGCTGGGCGCGTGCATCGCGGCGTCGCTGCGCGAAATCCTCGCCGACCGGCCCGGCATTCTCGGCATCTACTGGCCGTTCCGCGGCGAGTTCGACCCGCGGCCTCTGGTAGAAGCGCTGACTGCTGAAGGGCGGCCCGTCGCGTTGCCGGCCGTGGTCGACCGCAAGGGACCGCTCGAATACCGCGCCTGGGTCCCGGGCGAGCCGCTGGTTGCGGGCGTGTGGGACATTCCCGTCCCCGACAAACGGGAGATCGTCATACCCGCCACGGTGCTGGCGCCGCTGGTCGGCTTCGACGCCGCGTGTTACCGGCTCGGCTATGGCGGCGGTTATTTCGACCGCACGCTGGCGGCGCTGCAGCCGCGGCCGCTGGCGATCGGGGTCGGTTTCGCCTGCCAGGAGATTGCAACGATCCACCCGCAGCCGTTCGACATCCCGATGGTGATCGTCGTGACCGAGGACGGCATTCGCCGGCGCTGATTACGCCGAACGGGACCCTCTGCGTCCGCCGCCCGCACCGCGTCCGCCGCGACCGAGGCCAAGCTCCTTCGCGAGCGTCGAACGCTGGGTCGAATAGGCCGGCGCGGTCAGCGGGTGATCGCCGGGCAGGCTCCAGCGCTTCAAATACTCCTCGCCGCTAAGGCCGTGTCGCGTCGTCAGGTGACGGCGCAGCATCTTCCCCTTCCACCCGCAATCGAGGCAAATGACGGCGTCGCGCTGCACCGAACGGCGCACCGGTACGGCCGGCGTCAGCGCCGCCGTACTCTCGACCGGCTGACCGAGACCCGCAATTGTGCGATGCACGGAGGCGATCAGCTCGGGTATTTGCTCAGGCGATAGATTGTGGTGGGAGACGTAACTCGCAATAATCTTTGCCACAAGGCGCGGTGTCGCGCCTTGCACTGATGTTTCCTCAGCCATCTTCGCCTCCCTGTTTGCCCTTGACTATACAAGGGGCGGTGGACGCTGCCTAGGCGAAGTATTACCGTTAGGTGTATCTTTGTTGGCGTAATCTTGCCGTAAGCGAAGATCAGGCAGCCAGGCGCTGGCTGCGGATCAGCGACAAGATCTCGGCGGCCGCGCGCGGGATGTTGGTGCCGGGCCCGTAAATCGCCGCGACACCGGCCTTCTTCAGGAAATCGTAGTCGGCCGGCGGGATGACGCCGCCGCACACCACGAGAATGTCGCCGGCGCCGTCGCGGCGCAGCGCCTCGACCAGCGCCGGCACCAACGTCTTGTGCCCGGCCGCCTGGCTCGATACGCCGACAATATGGACATCGTTCTCCACCGCCTCGCGCGCGGCCTCCTCGGGCGTTTGGAACAGCGGCCCGATATCGACATCGAAACCGATATCGGCGAACGCGGTTGCGATCACTTTGGCGCCGCGGTCGTGCCCGTCCTGGCCGAGCTTGACGACAAGCATGCGCGGCCGGCGACCCTCGTCACGTGCGAACGTGTCGATCTCGCGCCGCATGCGCTGGAACGCCTCGTCCTCGGCGTATTGGCCGCCATAGACGCCGGAGACCGACTGCGTCGCCGCTTGATGGCGCGTAAACGCCTGCTCCAAAGCCTCGGAAATCTCGCCCACCGTGGCACGCGCGCGCATGGCGGCGATCGATAATTCGAGCAGGTTGCCCTTGCCCGATTTGGCCGCCTCGGTCAGCGCCGTCAGCGCCGCCGCGCATTTGTCGGGGGCGCGGATTTTCTTGACCCGCCCGAGGCGGGCGATCTGCGCCTTGCGCACCTTGTCGTTGTCCACGTCGAGCAGCTGCACCGTGGCAGTGTCTTCGCCGCGGTACTTGTTGACCCCGACGATGACCTCCTCGCCGCGGTCGATCGCCGCCTGGCGGCGCGCCGCCGCCGCCTCGATGCGCAGCTTCGGCATGCCGCTCTCGACCGCCTTGGTCATGCCGCCGAGCTTCTCGACTTCGTCGATCAGCTTCATCGCCTCGACGGCGAGCGAATGCGTCAGGCTCTCGACGTAATAGCTGCCGCCGAGCGGGTCGACGACATGCGGGATGCCGCTTTCCTCTGCGAGGATCAGCTGCGTGTTGCGCGCGATCCCCATCGAGAACGGGGTCGGCAGCGCCAGCGCCTCGTCGAACGAGTTGGTGTGCAGCGACTGGGTGCCGCCGAGCACCGCCGCCAGCGCCTCGACCGTCGTGCGGACGATGTTGTTGTGTGGGCTCTGCTCGGTGAGGCTCACCCCCGAGGTCTGGCAATGTGTGCGCAGCGCCAGGCTCTGCGGGTTCTTCGGCGCGAACTGCCCGACCAACCGCGCCCATAGCAGCCGCGCCGCGCGCAGCTTGGCGATCTCCATGAAGAAATTCATGCCGATGCCGAAAAAGAACGACAGGCGCGGCGCGAATTGGTCGATGTCGAGCCCGCGCGACAGCGCCGCGCGGACATCGCCGAGCCCATCCGCGAGCGTGTAGGCCAGCTCCTGCACCGAGGTCGCTCCGGCCTCCTCCATGTGATAGCCGGAAATCGAAATCGAATTGAAGCGAGGCATATGCCGGGCCGTGTATTCGATAATATCGGCGACAATGCGCATCGACGGTGCGGGCGGATAGATATAGGTGTTGCGAACCATGAACTCCTTCAGGATGTCGTTCTGGATCGTGCCCTGAAGCTTGTCCTGCGCG
>JAFAWI010000046.1 GCA_019241915.1 Alphaproteobacteria bacterium | reverse complement strand
GAGGCGAACCGGCGCTGGCCGCTTGACGCCTCGCTGATCATCCACCGCTACGGGCGGCTCGAACCGGGCGACCGGATTGTGCTGGTGGCGACCGCATCCCCGCATCGCGAGGCCGCGCTCGCCGCGTGCCATTTCCTGATCGATTGGCTGAAGACCGATGCGCCGTTCTGGAAGGCCGAGGAAACCCCCAACGGTGCGCGCTGGGTCGAACGCCGCGAGGCCGACGACGAAGCCCTGAAGCGCTGGAAGACGTAGGCTATTTGGTCTCGGAGACAAACACCCCGTCCCAGTCGAGCGGCGGCGGGGCGGCCTCGAAAAAGGCGATACGCTCGGCATACAGCGCATAGAACCCGGCCATCTCCGGATTGCACGCAACGCACTCGTCGAGGGCGGCGCGCGCGCCGGCCCAATCGCGGGCGCGGTAGGACGCCAGCAGCCGCGCGTGGCGCTGCGCGCGCTCGGCAAACGCCGGCGAGCGCGCGAGATCGGCATCGCCAAGCAGCGCATAGATGCGCACCGCTTCCCGCTTGCCCTTGACGGCGATCAAATCCAGTTCGACCGCTGCCCAGTCCGGCGCCGCCGCACGTGTCGTCTCGCCGATGATGATGCCGACATGGTAGGCCTTTGTCTGCCCTTCGAGACGCGAGGCGAGGTTCACCGCATCGCCCATCGCGGTATAGGCGAAACGCTCGTCCGATCCCATGTTGCCGACGACGCACTCGCCGGTGTTGACGCCAACCCCGATTTGAATCGGGTGAAAAGCCCGGCCTTCGGTCACCGCTTCGGCTTCGAGGTCGACATTGATGCGGTCAAGCTCGGCGATCATCGCCAGCGCTGTGGCGCAGGCATGGTCGGCATGCGCGGCAACGCCGACCGGCGCATTCCAGAACGCCATAATGCAGTCGCCCATATATTTGTCGATCGTGCCGCGCCGTCCCATGATCAGCCGCGTCATCGGGGTCAGGAAGCCGCGGTTTATCAGCCGGCTCAGTCCTTCCGGGTTTGATTTGAACGTTTCGGAAATGGAGGTGAAACCTCTAATATCGCTGAACATCACACTGATGACCCGCGTGTCGCCGCCGAGCTTGAGCTGCTGCGGATCGGCGGCCAGCTGATTGACCAGCTCGGGTGCGAGGTAGTGGCGGAAGGCGGCCTGAATACGGCGGCGCTGCAGGTCGACAAAACCGTAGCGGAACAGCAACACGGTCAGCGAGGCGGCGGCCAACGCGGTCAGCGGGCTCACCAGCGGCACCCAGATGCCGCGGTTGAATGCGGCTTGCGCCGCCCCCGCCCACAACAGCGCCGGCGCCGCGGCGGCAATGACCGCAAGCATCGTCGGCAACAACGCGATGGCCGCTCCGGCCAATGCCGCCAAGATGGCCAGAAGACCAAGCTCGACCAACGGCAAAGGCGGCGGGTTCTCGCGAATAAAGTCGCCTGAAACGAGCGAATCGATAATGTTCGCCATCCGCTCCGTTCCCGGCATCGGGGTGTTGTTGAACGGCGCAGCGTTGGTGTCGAAATTGCCGATAAACGACCCGCCGATCAGCACGATGCGGCCGGCCAGCTTGTCTGCCGACACTTTGCCGTCGAGCAGATCGACAAAGGAATAGGTCGGGATCGTGCCTCTCGGCCCCCGGTAGTTGACAAGGAACCGCATACCGCGGTCGGTCGGCACGTCGCGCTCGCCGATGCGCACCCGGGCGCCGAGCGCGAGCCCGATCCGGTCCCACGGCAGGCCGAGATAGAAGGCGGTCGCCCGCACCGGCAACGACGGCAGGAAATCCCCGTTAAACGGCACCGCCAGGTAGTCATAGCGGGGCGCGCCATCGCGATCGTAGGAAATGTTGACGTGGCCGAGCCCGGCCGCCGCCGTCGCCAGCGAGGTCAGCGGCGCGAGCACGCCGGTGGGCTGCAGCGGAAAAAGCGGCGCCAGCGGGCTCTGATCGAGCTGCTGGTAAGCCTGGTCCGACAGGAAGTCGGGAGGCTCGGCCTGCGGCTCGCCGCCAAAAGAAAACGCAAACGGCAGCAGCACCTTGCCGCTGTCGCGGATGGCGGCGGCGAAATCGCCGTCGGGATCTTCCGCCACAAGCCGGTTCAGACTCGCGCGCAGCGAGGCATCGGCGCCGTCCGGCAGACGCGCCGCCGCGGCGCGCGCCTGCTCGCGCAACTCCGGCGACAGCGGCTGATCGGGTTCGGCAAACAGCAGGTCGAAGACGATCGCTTTGGCGTCGGCGCGGTCGGCCGCCCGCACGGCGGCGGCGAAGAGGTGGCGGCTCAGCGGCCATCGGCCGAGCGCCGCCAGGCTGCGGTCGTCGACCAGTACGACCGCAACCTCGCGGCCGGGCTCCTTGACACCGCGCAACCGGAAGCGCAGGTCGAGCGAGCCGGTCTCCAGGATGCGCAGCGGCACGATGTCGGCGACCGAGAGCGGCACGGCCACCGCGACTGCAACCGCTACCGCCAACCCCGCCTCACGCAAGCCTCGCGGCCAGGGCAAGGGCTGCCGCCTAGGGCACGTCGGTACGGGTGATCACCGCCTGAAATTCCTCCGGCGCCCAGACGCGCGCCGGCACCGGATCGCGGCCGGCCTCGAGACGCGCGCCCCACCGGCTGGGGATGGTGACGGCCCGGCCGGTCGTTCGGCTGGTGAGGCTGACAGTGCCGGTCAGCACCCCGACCTGCGCCGAGCCCGGCTTCGCCTCGATAAACCAGTCGGTGGAGCGAACCGCCGCGGTGCCGACCGCTGTCGACACCTCAAAGCTCGCCGGGTGCCCGACCGGCGCCACCACGGCGCGCAACAAGCCGTCGCCGAGCGTCAGCTGCGCGTTCTGGCGCTGGCCGCCGGCATCGGTCTGGTAGGTTGCCACGGTCAGTGTCGTTCCCGACGCCAGCGCGATGACCGAACCGTCGGCCATGCGCAGCTTGAGCTTGCCGTCGGCCGGCACCGTGACCGTGTCGGTGGCCGCGATCGCGTCCCCCATCTTGAGGGGGGTCGAGCGGCCCTGGCGCTGCACCAGACAGGCGCCGCGCAGGCCGACGACGCTGCCCGCGGCGGTGTCCGCCAAAGCGACCGGCGACAGCGATGACAAGCCGGCGGCGCCGACGGCGAAGAAAATTTGCCGACGTGTCTGCATCAGGGGCTCGCGAACAAGGGTTTGCCTATGCTGTCAGGAAAGAAGAAGTCGAGCGCGACGTGCAGCTGCGCGGTAACCCCGATCCCGGTGCCCGTCGCGCGCGTTGCCGGCAGTTGCGCCTCGACCGCCAATTCCCAGCCGTCCCCGGCGTAGCTGAGGCCGGGGGCGACCAGCGCGGTGGTGCGGCTGCCGTAGCTGCGGCCGGCCGGCGAAACAAGGGCGATCTCGGTCATCGGCGTGACACGCCGCAGCACGTCGGGCAGATCGAAACTCCGCACCTTCGATTGCAGGTAAGGGATTGAGTACTCCACCACGAACCCGTTCTCAATCAGGTCCGGACGCGGCGCGCTGTCGGCGATCTGAACGCTTGTATAGCTCGTCACCGCGAGCGGGCGCAGATAACCGATATCGAGGTCGCCCAAACCTTTGCCGAGGTAAAGTTCGGGCTTTGTCGCACCTGAACCGGAGGCGCCGACCCGGCGAGCGCCGGTGCCGCCGGTCTCCCGGTCGAGGCCAAGCGACATGACGAACTCGTGATCGAGATTGTTGACCGCGAGGTATTTGAGGTCGCCGTCGAGATTCTGCCAGCCGCGCGCCGTGCCGGCGCCGGACAACCCGATTTGGCTGTAGGTCTCTTCGAGGTAGACGCCGAGGCGGTCGGTGATCGTCTTGCCCCAAGTCGCGGTGACGCTGGTCGAGCGGCTGGGCGTGCCGGGGCCGCCGCTGGCGAGCGGCAACGTGTTGAGGTTGATGTAAGCTTCGTCACCGGGCGTCAGCTGGGGCAGGATGAGGGTAGCGGGAAAGGTGCGGTCGCCGGATGCGGTATAGGCCTGCGCGGAGAACGGATCGGCGGTGACAGCAGCGGCAGCCGCTAGCGCCAACCACGGGGTCGCGAAGGTTCTGCCGACCATTGCCACGCCCCGCCCTGTGCACGACAGCCGGAGTTTTGCACAGAACGGCAAACAGCGTCGCCAAAATTGGGCCGCAGCGTTATTCCGCGGCAGCGGCCTTGGCGGCAGCCTTGCCGGTGGCGCGGTCGTACTCTTCCCACATCAGCCGGCAGATCACACCCGGGGTAAAGCGGTAGCGGCCGATGGCGCCGTCGATCTCGCCGACCGGCGTCACCTCCGCAGCCGAGCCGGTCAGGAAGACCTCCTGCGCCTTTGCCAGCTCCTCGGGCATGATCGCGCGTTCGACGACTTTGATCCCACGCGCGCGGGCAAGGCCGATCACCGTCTGCCGGGTGATGCCGTTGAGGAAGCAGTCCGGCGTCGGCGTGTGAATCTCACCGTCGATCACGAGGAACAGATTGGCGCCGGTTCCTTCGGCGAGCTGGCCGCGCCAGTCGAGCATCAGCGCGTCGTCGTAACCGGCTGCATTGGCTTCGTGTTTTGCCATCGTGCAGATCATGTAGAGGCCGGACGCCTTGGAATGCACCGGCGCTGTGTGCGGGGCCGGCCGCGCCCAGCGCGACTGCACCATGCGGATGCCCTTGGCCCGCGCCTCGGGCGAGAAATACGCGGGCCAATCCCAGCAGGCGATCGCCAAGTGGATTTTGCTCAGCTCGGCGGACACCCCCATCTGCTCGGCGCCGCGCCAAGCTACCGGGCGGACGTAGCCGTCGACGATCTTGTTGGCCGCCACCAGCTCCTCAGCCGCCTTTTTCAGCTCGTCCAGGCTCGCCGGAATTTCGAAGCCCAGAATCTTGGCGGAGTTGATCAGACGCTCGTTGTGCTGCTCGTGATGGAAGATGTGCCCGTTATAGACGCGCTCGCCTTCGAACACGCAGCTCGCATAATGCAGGCCGTGCGTGAGAACATGCAGCTTGGCGTCACGCCACGGAAGAAGCCGGCCGTCGTACCAGATAAAACCATCGCGATCGTCAAAGGGGATCAGGCCGCCAGCCATGGAACGTTCCTCCCGCGCCGGGATTTTGCGAAACTTTATAACGCAGCAAACGCGCGGTTGTACCAAAGCTTGCGAAATATGTCAACATGACTGACATAAATATACCCGATGTCCCGCCCTCTCTGCATGACGAAGAGGTGCGGCAGGGGATCGAGCTGCTGTTCTTCGCCTACCGCGATTTTACCGCGGAGCCGGACGCCATCCTCGCCCGCCACAGTTTTGGCCGCGCGCACCACCGCGTCGTTCATTTTGTCGGGCGGCGGCCGCAGATGACGGTCGGGGAGCTGCTCGGCATCCTGCGCATCACCAAGCAGAGCCTGAACCGCGTGCTCGGCCAGCTGGTGCGCCAGGGCTTCATCGTGCAGCACCGCGGCGCGCAGGACCGCCGCCAGCGCCTGCTGGAGCTGACCGAAAAGGGGCGCGATCTGGAACGGCAGCTGTCGGCGCCGCAGCGCGCTCGGGTCGCCGCCGCTTATCGCAAGGCCGGGGCCGGAGCGGTCGAGGGGTTCCGCAAGGTATTGCTCAACGTTATCGCCAGCCCGGACGACCGGCACCGCTTTGATCGTGGCCGCGGCGGCCGCCGGTCGCATGACTGATCGACAAGGCCCGGTTCGCGCTATGATGCGGCGATGACCGACGCTGCCCATCTGCTCGTCGTCGACGACGATCCGCGGCTGCGCGACCTGCTGCGCCGATATTTGGCGGAGAGCGGGTTTCGGGTCACCGCCGCCGCAGATGCCGGTGAAGCGCGCGCGCGCTTGGCAAGCTTCTCGTTCGACCTCATCGTGCTCGATGTCATGATGCCGGGGGAGACCGGGCTGGCGCTGACCCGCTCGCTGCGATCCCCGGAGAACGGCGGCAACCCGGTGCCGGTGCTGCTGCTGACGGCGATGGCCGAGGCGGAAGACCGGGTCAACGGCCTCGAAAGCGGGGCGGATGATTACCTCGCCAAGCCGTTCGAGCCGCGCGAGCTGGTCCTGCGCATCCGCAATATCCTGCAGCGCCGGCCACCGCCGGACGAACCGGCACCGCCGGCCGAGCTGTGTTTCGCCGGGTTTCGCTTCGACGTCGCGCGCGGCGAACTGTTTCGCGACGGCGAGCTCGTTCGTCTGACGGCGGGCGAAAGCGCGCTGCTCAGCGGCCTTGCTCAGGGCGCCCCCGCGGCGGTGTCGCGCGAGGACCTGTCGCGCGCGGCCCAGTTCAGCGGCAATGTCCGCAATGTCGATGTGCAGATGACGCGGCTGCGCCGCAAGGTCGAGCCCGATCCACGCAACCCGCGCTACTTGCAGACCGTGCGCGGCACCGGCTATGCCTTGCGCCCGGATTAGGCCAAGACGATGACCGACCTGCCGCTCGACCCGCCGTCGGTCCGCCCGGCCAGCCTCGACATCAGGCAACGCCACTGGATCAAGCGGCTGCTGCCGAACACGATGTTCGGGCGCTCGCTGCTGCTCATCGTGATGCCGCTGATCCTGGTGCAGGCGATCTCCGCCTGGGTATTCTATTCGCGGCATTGGGAAACCGTGGCGCACCGTTTCGCCGCCGACGTCGCGGCCGAGATCGGGCTTGTCGCGGAGAGCTTGAAGCTTGCGGACAGCGATGCCCAAGCGATGCGCGTGATGCGGCAAGCGGGGGGGCAGACCGACGTCGCCTACAGCTTCGAGCGCGGTGCGACGCTCCTGCCGCCGGTGCCGCCCGGCGGCAGCGGCTCCGAGGAGCATTTGCGCGTGGCGATGGAAGAACGCGTCATCGCGCCGTACCGCATCGACGGGATCAGCGATCCGGGCAACATCGTCGTGACGATGCAGCTGCCCCAGGGTGTTCTCACCGCGGCCCTCACGAACAAGCGGCTGAGCACGTCGACGACCTACATTTTCATTCTGTGGATGATCGGATCGTCGCTGTTCTTTTTTGCGGTCGCGGCAATTTTCCTGCGCAACCAGGTCAAATCCCTGCGCCGGCTCGCCGCCGCCGCCGACGGTTTTGGCAAAGGGCGGCCGATCGCCTATGCCAAGGTCGAAGGCGCTCTCGAAGTACGGCAGGCCGCGGTGGCCTTCTTTCAAATGCGCGACCGCATCCAGCGCCAGATCCGTCAGCGCACCGAAATGCTCGCCGGCGTCTCGCACGACCTGCGGACGCCGCTCACGCGGATGAAGCTCGCGCTCGCCTTTATGGCCGACAGCCCGACGGTCGCCGAGCTCAAATCGGACGTGGTCGAGATGGAGCATCTGGTTCAGCTTTATCTCGATTTCGCGCGCGGCGAGGGAACCGAGGCGCCGATCGAGACCAACATCGCGATGCTGCTGGCGGATATTGCGGCCGCGGTGCGGCGCGAGGGGACAGAGCTGTCGCTAGACCCGCCCCCCGATCTGGTCGTGCCGGTGCGACCAAACGCGCTGCGCCGCTGTCTCGGCAACCTGATCGCCAACGGCGCCCGCTACGGCAAGCATGTCTGGCTCACCGGGCGAGGCACCGACGACGGGGTCGACATTCTGGTCGACGACGATGGCCCGGGGATTCCGGCGAGCGAGCGGGAGCATGTCTTCCAGCCCTTCATCCGCCTCGATTCGTCACGCAATCCAAGAACTGGCGGGATCGGTCTCGGGCTGACAATTGCCCGCGATGTCGCGCGCAGCCACGGCGGCGACGTGCGGCTGGAGACATCGCCGCATGGCGGGTTACGGGCGTGCATTCATCTGCCGCGATGAAGAGCCGCCGACGCTATCGCCGCTGCACGTAATCGCGCACGAGCGGGTCTTCTTCGGGCAGGAACACGGCGTCCGCATCGCAGGGCTCGTGAAGCTCGTCAAGGCCGCGGTCGCCGAACACGAACGGGCGGTAGGATCGTCCGTGCAGGAACGAAAAGGTTTCAGCAACATTGTCGTGCGCGCGTGCCAGGTGCGCATCGATCAGCTCGATCATCAACCGCGGCCGGAACCGGTCGAGCGTCGTTTGGGCGCCCTCCAGCAAACGCCGCTCGTTCCCTTCGATGTCGATCTTCACAAAGTCCAAGCGGCGGAGCCCCAACCTTGCCACGAGGTCATCGAGCGTGGTCTGCACGACCAGTTCGCTCGCCACACGCTGCCAGCGATTTTCCGGCTGTCCCGTGTGCGCCAGGCCAAACCCGAGCGACCCCGATTTCTTGATCGGAACGTTCAGTTGCTTCAAGTCCCAGCTATCGCCCAGGGCAAAAGGAAGAACCGTCACATTGTTTGCGCGGCGCGCCCAAAGCGCGAGCCGCAGGATCGTGCGGACGTGACTGCCGGGCTCGATCGCATAGACCCGGCCGTCCGGCGCCAGCTTTGCGAACAGCCTCGCGAACTGTCCGACATGCGCCCCCACGTCGATGACGATGGCATCGCGCGTTACGCACCGGCGCAATGCAGGGAGCAGCCGGTGATGCCGCTGCCGTGCGACAGCCTTGAACAGGTGAGCGGCAAAACTGCTGGAAAAACGCCAGGAATAAGGCTCGACCAGCATCCCCGACTGCACCGTCAGAACAACCGGGCGCCGTTGGCCACCGGCTTGTCGGGCGCGACCGGTGCGATCGCACCCGCCGCGCCGGGAAAGCCGCGCACCAGCACATCCGACATGAACGGACCGAGCTGCCGCGGCGCCAAGTTCACCACTGCCGCCACCTGTGGCCCCAACAGCCCGTCGAGCAAGTCGTTCGTGGTGGAGCTGCGCCGACAGACGTCCGACGCAACGCTTGGCGAAAACCCGATCCGCAGCGGGCCGGCGGGCCGCCGCGCCCTGCCGAAACGGCTAGGCGCCGACGACCGGGGCGACGCGGCGACAGCCGCGAGGGTCTCCAAAGGGATGGCCATCGCCGCATGATAACGCCGGCGGCCGCACATAGGAAAAGGCCGCGCCCTGAGCGCGGCCTTTGTTTTGCGACCTCGCCCGTTCCGCAGGCGGAGCAGCCGAGGATGGACGACGGCTATTTCGCGGCCGCGGCGACGACGGTCGCCGACGGCGCCGACTTGCAGGTGAAGGCGCGCAACTCGTCGAGGCCCTCGGT
>JAFAWI010000656.1 GCA_019241915.1 Alphaproteobacteria bacterium | reverse complement strand
GCGTCATCCGCCTTGGCCGCGGGATGCGGCACCATGGCCGGCACCTCGCCGGTCGGCCGCCGCCGCTTTCCGGACAGCCAATGGCTCAGGCGGTCGAAGTAGAGGTAGATCACCGGCGTGGTGTAGAGCGTGAGCCACTGCGACACGAGCAGGCCGCCGACGATGGCGATGCCGAGCGGCCGGCGCAGCTCCGCACCTTCGCCCAGGCCGATGGCCAAAGGTAGGGCACCGAGCATCGCCGCCAAGGTTGTCATCATGATCGGCCGGAAGCGCAGCAGCGAAGCGCGGTAGATCGCATCGCGCGACGACAAGCCCCCCTCGCGTTCGGCGACCAACGCGAAGTCGATCATCATGATCGCATTCTTCTTGACGATGCCGATCAGCAGGATGACGCCGATCAGCGCGATTATGCTGAATTCGGTGCCGGTGAGGATCAGCGCCAGCACCGCGCCGACGCCGGCGGATGGCAGCGTCGAGAGGATCGTGATCGGGTGGACATAGCTCTCGTAGAGGACGCCCAGCACGATGTAGACCGCGAGCAGCGCCGCAGCGATCAGCACCGGCTCGTTGCCGAGCGATTGCTGGAACGCCTGCGCCGTCCCTTGGAAGCTGCCGTGGATCGTCGCCGGCACACGCAGCCGCACCATCGCCTGGTCGATCGCGTCGGTCGCGTCGCTGAGCGAGGCGCCGGGCTTCAGGTTGAACGAGATCGTGCTGGCGACGAACAGGCCGTGGTGGTTGACCGCGAGCGGTGTCGTCCCCGGCTGAAACGTCGCGAAGGCGGAAAGCGGCACCATCGTCTCGCCGAAGGTGCTGACCGGAGCGCCGGTCGACGCGGAGCCGTGGCCGGTGGTGGCGAGCGCGTTGGCGGCACGGTTGCGGGCGGTATCCGCAGCCACGGTGGCGGCGCTTGCCGCTGCTGTGGTTTTGCTGGTTTGGCGGGTCGAGGCGACGACAGTGCCGGCGGCGGCGCGGGTGCCGGCGGTGCCGCCGACCGCGCCGCCGGAGGTGCTGACATAGATGCGGTTGAGCGTGTCCGGGCTCTGCCAGAACTCCGGCGCGACCTCCATCACGACGTGATACTGATTGCGCGCGGCATAAATGACCGAGACCTGACGCTGGCCAAATGCATCGTACAGCGTACCGTCGATTTGGCCCGCGGTGAGGCCGAGCCGAGCCGCGGTCGCGCGGTCGATCGTCAGGTCGGTCTCAAGCCCGTGCTGCTGCTGATCCGAGTTGACGTCGGTGAGAGTCGGGATTTTCTCCAGCTCGGCGGTAATCTTCGGCGCCCAGCTCTGCAGCTCTTCAAGCGAATCGCCCTGCACGGTGTACTGATACTGCGCGTTGGTCTGCCGGCCGCCGACGCGGATGTCCTGCACCGCCTGCAGGAACAGCCGCGCCCCCGCGACCTGGTTGAGCTTGCCGCGCAGCCGGCCGATGACCTGGTCGACCGAGACGCCGCGCTGCGACAGCGGCTTCAGCGCGGCAAAGACGAATCCCGAATTGGTCTGACCGCCGCCGGTAAAACCGACCACATCCTCGATCGCGGGGTCGCCTTTGATGATGCCGATGAACTGGGTGAGCTTCTGGCGCATCAGCTGGAACGAGATGCTCTGGTCCGCCTGGATGCCGCCGATCATCCGGCCGGTGTCCTGCTGCGGGAAGAAGCCCTTCGGCACCTCGACAAACAGGAAAATGTTGAGACAGACGGTAATGAGCAGGATCAGCATGACCATGCCCGGCGCGCGCAACGCGGCGGTCAGCGTGCGGTCGTAGAAACCCAGCATCCCGTTGAAGATGCGTTCGCTGGCACGGTAGAGGCGGCCGTGGCGATGCTGCCGCCGACGCAGCACAAAGGCGCACATCATCGGCGTCGTCGTCAGCGAGATCACGAGCGAGATCATGATCGCGACCGAGAGGGTCATCGCGAATTCGCGGAACAGCCGGCCGACGATGCCCCCCATCAACAGGATCGGCACGAACACCGCGATCAGCGACAGGCTCATCGACAGGACGGTGAACCCCACTTCGCGCGCGCCTTGGAGCGCCGCCTCGCGCCGCCCCATGCCCGCCTCGATGTGGCGCTCGATATTTTCCAGCACCACGATGGCATCGTCGACGACGAACCCGGTCGAGATGGTCAGCGCCATCAGCGACAGGTTGTCGAGGCTGTAGCCCATAAGATACATCGCGCCGAACGTGCCGATCAGCGACACCGGCACGGCGACGCTCGGGATCAGCGTCGCGCGCGGGCTGCGCAAAAACACGAAAACGACGAGGATCACGAGGCCGATGGCGATGACCAGCGTCACCTCGACATCGTGCAGCGACGCGCGGATCGTCGTCGTGCGGTCGATCGTCATCTTGACGTTGATGCCGCTGGGGATCGAGGCCCGCAGCTGCGGCAACGACGCATTGATCCGGTCGACTGTGTCGATGATGTTGGCGTTGGGCTGCTTGTAGAGGATTACGAGCACCGCCGGCTTGCCGTTTGC
>JAFAWI010000564.1 GCA_019241915.1 Alphaproteobacteria bacterium | reverse complement strand
ACGACGATCGCGACGACGACCGTAATCCAAATCAGCAGATCCTTTACGATCGCAATCGCCGCCGGGGCGCGCAGCCCGCTCGTATAAGTGAAGGCGGCCAGGATCACAAACGCGATCACCAGCGGCAGGTCGCGCCCGAGCCCCGCCGCATTGATGCCGAGCGCGCCGATCACGACCTGGATGCCGACCAGCTGCAACGCGATATAAGGCATCGTTGCGACGATGCCGGTGACCGCGACCGCCAGCGCCAGCCAGCGGCTGCCGTAGCGCCCGCGCACGAAATCGGAGGCGGTGATGTACCCGTTGTGCCGCGCCACCTGCCACAGCCGCGGGAAGACGACAAAGACGAACGGGTAGACCATGATCGTGTACGGCACCGCGAAGAACGCGATCGCCCCGGCGCCGAACATCAGCGCCGGCACGGCGATAAAGGTGTAGGCGGTGTAGAGGTCGCCGCCCAACAGGAACCAGGTGACGACCGTGCCAAAGCGGCTGCCGGCGAGACCCCATTCCTCGATCAGGTCGAGATCGCCGCGGCGCCAGCGGCCGGCGACAAAACCAAGCACCGCGATCAGCACAAACAGCAGCACAAAGACGACGAGGGCGGTCCAATCGATCGGCATCGCGCGTCTCCCGTCCTACCGGTGGCGGTCGCGGGTCGCGAGATAGACGATCAGGGTCAGCGCCGAGCCGATCCAGATCCACAGCAGCTGATACCAATAAAAGAACGGGATGCCGGCCCAGGAGGGCTCGACCCTGTTGTAGCTCGACACCCAGAGCATCGCGACGATTGGCACGAGCAACAGCAGATACCACCAGCGCGACCCGCCGCGCGCGGAGCCGTTGGCTTGCATGTGCTTCCTCCCAAGGTGCTGCGAGCGGCCGCGCCGCCTTCTTTTTCGGCAAAAGTCTCCCGTATCGCCCGCCGTTTTTCAATCGTTTCGGTTCTGTGACGCGCGAATGGCGACTGCGGCGGCGCGCCGAAGCGTCTGGTCTCGCCGCGGAGCGGTCTATAGTCTGCGCGCCGCAACCGCTTCGGGGATCGGGTGGAACAGCGCAATCTCGGCAGATCGGGCCTTGCGGTGTCGCTGGTCGGGCTGGGCTGCAACAATTTTGCCGGGCGGATCGATTTTCCGGCGACCCAGCGCGTCGTCCACAAGGCGCTCGACCTCGGCATCACGCTGTTCGACAACGCCGACACCTACGGCGACCCGCGCGGCGGCGCCGAGGAACATCTCGGCAAGGCGCTGGGGCCGCGGCGAAAGGACATCGTGCTGGCGACCAAGTTCGGCCGGCCGATGGATGCGGCGGGGCGGCTGCAGGGCGCCTCGCGCGGCTACATCATGAGCGCGGTCGAGGCCAGCCTGCGGCGGCTGCAGACCGATTACATCGACCTCTACTGGCAGCATATCGAGGACCCGAAAACGCCGCAGGAAGAGACGATGCGGGCGATGGACGACCTCGTGCGCCAGGGCAAGGTGCGCTACATCGCCTGCTCGACGCTGCTGTCGTGGCAGGTGGTCGCGGCCAACTGGATCGCCAAGTCGCAGAACGGGGCGCGTTTTATCGCCTGCCAGGAGCGCTACAGCCTGCTCGAACGCGCGTACGAGACGACTATGGCGCGCATGGTCGAAGCGCACGGGCTGGGGCTGATCCCGTTCTCGCCGCTCGCCAACGGACTGCTGACCGGCAAATACCGGCGCAACCGGCCGCTGCCGGAGGGGGCGCGGCTGACGACGACCCAACGCATGGCGGAGCGCTATCTGACCGAACGCAACTGGGCAGTCGTCGAGCGGCTTGCCGCATTCTGCGAAGCGCGCGGCCGCAGCCTGCTGGAGCTGGCGATGAGCTGGCTGGCGGCGCGCCCCGCGGTCAGCAGCATCATCGCCGGCGCGACGACACCCGAGCAGCTCGAACAGAATGCGCGCGCGGTCGGCTGGGCGCTGAGCGCGGCAGAAATGGACGAAGTCGATCGGCTGACGGCAGACGGCCCGTAGGAGAAAGCGAGCGCGGCGACACCCGTTATTTGTGATGCGCGGCGGCGGTCGGTTTCGCTAGGCTCCGCCCACCCGACAATCGGTGTTGAAGGAGGATGCGTCATGGACATCAGACTGGACGGCAGAAGCGCCATCGTCACCGGCGGCAGCAAGGGGTTGGGCCTGGCGATTGCCGAGGAATATTTCGCCTCGGGCGCCGATGTCGCGATCCTGGCGCGCGACCAGGGCGCGCTCAACGACGCCAAGGCCGCGATCCAGGCGCGGGGCGGCAAGGGCAAGATTTTGGCGCTGTCGTGCGACGTGTCGAAGCCGGGGCCGATCCAGGCGGCCTGCGAACAGGCCAACCGCGAGTTCGGCAAGGTCGACATCTTTGTCAACAACGCCGGCCAGTCGACGCGCGGCCCGTCGGAAACGATCACCGACGAGCAGTGGCAGGCCGACCTCGACCTCAAGCTGTTCGCGCAAATCCGCTTCTGCCGCATCCTGATGCCGCAGATGAAGAGCCGCAAATGGGGCCGCATCATCAGCGTGCTCAACATCGGCGCCAAGGCGCCGGGCGCCGACAGCGCACCGACCTCGGTCAGCCGCGCGGCGCAGATGGCGCTGACCAAGGCGATGTCGCAGGAGGGCGCGCCGCACAACGTGCTGGTCAACTCGCT
>JAFAWI010000446.1 GCA_019241915.1 Alphaproteobacteria bacterium | reverse complement strand
GCGGCCATTGCCGCGGCTTTTGCCGTGACGCCGGCGCAGGCCCAGGTGGTGCGCGGCGGCGGGGGAGGCGGTCACGGGGCTGTCGCCGGTGGCGGCGGTGGCGCTGCCGCGGTTCATGCGGGAGGCGGCCGCTTTGGCGGCGGTCATTGGGGCGGCGATCGCTGGGGTGGCGATTTCCGCGGCACCGTCGCCGACGATCACGCTTGGCATCACCGCGGCTGGCGCGGCTTTGGCGCCGGCGTCTGGGGCGGCCCCTATTTCGACGACTGGTACGACGATGCCGCGGACGTGCCTTCGCCGTATTACGGAGCCCCTGCTTACCCGGCCGCGCCGCCGCCGCAGATTGCCGGGTATTGGTATTACTGCGCGAGCCCGCAGGGCTATTACCCTTACGTCCAGCAGTGCAGCGTCGCCTGGCAGCCGGTGCCGCCGCAGGGATAGCTCAGCGCACCACCAGCACGTCGCAGGAAAGCGTCGCGGCCAGCTCGCGCAGCCGGTCGGGATCCGCTTGACCGGCGGTGGTGCCGACGGCGACGACGCGACAGCGCAATTCGACGACGCGGCGGTGCAGGTGCGCCGGTTCGGCCGGCATCGGCTCGAGCTCGGTCTCGACCGCGTGTCCGGTCAAATGCCGGTCGAGCCATTGCTTGAACCCCGCCGACCGGGCGACAGCGGGGTCGCAGATCACGGTCAGCCGCGCGTCGTCGGCCTCGGCCAGACGAATCGCCGCCGCCAGCAGGCGCTCGGCTCCGGCGTCGCTCCCATTCAGCAAGACCGCCACCCGGCCTTGCCGATCGCCCTCGCGATGCGCCAGCAGATAGCTGTCGGCCCCGGGCGCGGCGGTCGGCCAACTTCGGCTGCGGATGCGGAAATGCCCGCCGATCGGCCGGCTTGTCGCGGCGAAGACAGCGAAGTCGCCGGTTGCGCCGACGCCGGCGGCGCTGTCGCCGCGCACGATCTCGAACGACCACTCGATCCCGTGCCGCGCCGCGGACGCCGCGACCTCGCGGCGCGCTCGTTCGGCAAACGCCCGCAACTGCCGCTCGGCGTGCTGCCGGGTCAGCGGCTCGACGCCGCTGCCCAGCGTTACTTGGCGCGCAAACGGCAGACCGGCGAGACGGATCAAATCGTCGTCCTCGACAAAGACGCCGTGCAGTCGCGCCTGCCAGCGCCGCGCGAGCCGTACCGCAGCGCCGATCGCGGCGCCGTGTTCCGACACCGCGTCGAGCGCCACAACCACCCGCTCGACAGCAGCGGTCACGCCGTCGCCTCCCGCGCGCGCAGCAGCGCTGCTGCCTTCGCCGCGAAGCCGTCCAGCCGGGCGGCGATCTTGCGGTTGATCTCGTCGCGCGCCACCCCGGTGAGAACCTCCAAGCCCTGGTCGATCGTCTCCATCGGCACCACGCGGAACTCGCCCGCTTCGGCGGCGGCGACGACATCCTGGCGCAGCATCAGGTGCTTGACGTTGCTCGCCGGGATCAAACAGCCCTGCTCGCCGGTCAGCCCGCCGGCGCGGCAGATGTCGAAGAAGCCCTCGATCTTCTCGTTGGCCCCGCCGATCGCCTGGATCACCCCGTGCTGATCGACCGAGCCGGTCACTGCGAAACATTGCCGGATCGGCACCTCGGCGAGGGCCGACAACAGCGCGAACAATTCGGCCGCGGACGCGCTGTCGCCGTCGACACCGCCGTACGACTGCTCAAAGACAAGGCTCGCGTGCAGCGACAGCGGCCGCTCGGCGCCGAAGCGGCCGCCGAGAAAGCCGCTGAGGATCAGCACACCCTTGGAGTGGAGCGGCCCACCGAGCTGCACCTCGCGCTCGATGTCGACGACCTCGCCGCGCCCCATGCGCACCTGTGCGGTGATCCGCGTCGGGTTGCCGAACGCGACGGCGCCGAGGCTGATGACCGACAGCCCGTTGATCTGGCCGATGGCGTCCCCGCCGGTCTCGATGCGGATCGTGCGCCGCGCGATCTCGTCCTGCATGCGCCGGTAAATGCGGTCGCCGCGGCGCAGCTGCGCGTCGAGCGCGGCCTGCACGTCGGCCGCTGTGACCGTTTCGCGGTCGGCGTCGGCGGCAATCTGGTCGGCTTCCTGCAGCAGCTCGACAATCGCGCGCATGCTGGTCGAAAGCCGCTCGGAATCGCCGGCCAAGCGGGCCGCATGCTCGATGACCCGGGCCACCGCCTCGCGTTCGAGCGCGCGCAGGTGTTCGTGGCGCACGATCGTCGCAACCACGCGGGCGTAGAGCAGGGTGGCGTCGCCGGTGCGGTTGACCCGGTCGTCAAAATCGGCCGCGATCTTGAACAGCTCGGGAAAGTCCTCATCGTGGTTCGCCAGCAGGTAATAGAGCAGCGGCGTTCCGATCAGCACGACCTTGACGTCGAGCGGGATCGGTTCGGGCTGCAGCGATACGGTCGTGGCCAGGCTCAGCGCCTGCTCGACCGACTCGATCCGAATCTCGCCCGATTGCAGCGCCCGCTTCAGTGCGCCCCAGCCGTAGCCGCCGGCGAGCAGCCGCTCGGCGTCGAGGATCAAGTAGCCGCCGTTGGCGCGGTGCAGCGCGCCGGCCTGGATCAGGTTGAAGTCGGTGATGAGCGCGCCAAAGCGCGCCAGGTGCTCGACCCGGCCGATCAGGTTCTGGAACGTCGGATTGTTCTCGTAGATCACCGGCGCCCCAGGCACGCCGCTATTGTCGACGATGACGTTGATCTGATAGCGCCGGAGCCGCATGTCCTCGGTCGCCGCCTGCGCCGCGGCGGTGGGCGGCGGGCCTGCGGTCTCGTTCGGTCCGGACGGTTGCGGTTGCTGCGGCTGCGGCAGGAAATCCTCGACATTGTCCTTGATGTCGTGCTCGACCGCGGCGAGGTAGTCGATCACGTCCGGCAGGTCTTCGTAGGCCGGCCGCATCTCGGCCATCAGGCTGGCGACCGCAAAGCCGGTGGTCTCGCGGCCGAGTTCGCGGATGGCTTCGCGATGCTCGCGCTCCCATTGCGGCACTTGCCGCATCACCGCTTCGAGCTCGCTCTGCGCCGCCTCCATGTCGTGCTGGATGCGGTTGCGCTCGTCCTCGGGGAGCGCCTCGAACTCCTCGCGCTGCATCACCTTGCCGTCGCGCTGCGGCGCCAGCGCGAGGCCCATCGGCGTGCGGATCAAGGTGATCCCTTTGACCTCGGCGCGCTGCTGCAGTCCGCCGAAACTGTCCTCGCTGCGCGCCTTGAACTGTTGCTCGACGACATCGCGCCGGGCGCGGTAATCGTCGCGCTCGAACGCGGCGGGCAACGCGATCCGCAATTCGTCGATCAGCTTCTTCATCGCCGCGGCGAGGGCGGCGCCCTGGCCGGCCGGGAGTTCGAGGCAATGCGGCTTCTGCGGGTCGGCAAAGCTGTTGACATAGCACCAGTCCGACGGGGTCGACTGCGCCGCGGCCCGGCTCTTCAGCAGGTCCTCGACCAGGCTATGCCGGCCGGTCCCGGGCGGTCCCAGCGCATAGACGTTGTAGCCGCGGTGTCGCATCTTCAGCGCAAAGGCGACTGCCTCGGCGGCGCGCTCCTGGCCGATCGTCG
Source organism: Alphaproteobacteria bacterium (assembly GCA_019241915.1). GTDB lineage: Bacteria > Pseudomonadota > Alphaproteobacteria > ATCC43930 > CGMCC-115725 > DATARH01. The sequence continues at coordinate 160 of JAFAWI010000446.1, read as the reverse complement.
CCGGCGCGTCGGCCAGCTCGCTCGACAGCCGGAACGGCAAATCGTCGGGCCCGCACCGCCGATGCAACAGCGCCGCCGGCAGCGGCACTCCGCTGTCGAAACCGCCTGCCGGACGGTCCGCCACCGGTTCAGCCGGCGCGCTTATAGGGCCGGCATTCGA
>JAFAWI010000653.1 GCA_019241915.1 Alphaproteobacteria bacterium | reverse complement strand
GGTCGAGATCGTCCGTGTCGAGCAGCGCCGCGGCACACTGCTCGGCGTCGTCGTCCAGTTTGGCGGGCAGACTCCGCTCAATCTGGCGAAAGCGCTCGAGGCGGCCGACATTCCGATCCTCGGCACCTCGCCCGACGCGATCGACCTCGCCGAAGACCGCAAGCGCTTTCAGCAGCTGCTGCAAGGACTGGGGCTGCGCCAGCCCGACAACGGCACCGCCTATTCGGCCGAAGAGGCCGAGACGATTGCCCAGCGGATCGGCTACCCGGTGGTGATCCGGCCGTCCTATGTGTTGGGCGGGCGGGCGATGGAGATCGTGCACGACACCGCCGGCCTGCAGCGCTACATCCGCAACGCGGTGCGCGTCTCGGGGGCCAGTCCGGTGCTGATCGACCGCTACCTGCAGGATGCGATCGAGGTCGACGCCGACGCGGTGGCGGACGGCGACAGCGTCTACGTCGCCGGGATCATGGAGCATATCGAGGAAGCGGGCATCCACTCGGGCGACAGCGCCTGTTCGCTGCCCCCGTACAGCCTTGCCGCCGCCGCCGTCGGCGAAATCGAACGGCAGACCGTGGCGCTGGCAAAAGCGCTCAACGTCGTCGGCCTGATGAACGTGCAGTTCGCGGTAAAAAATGGCGACGTCTACGTCCTCGAGGTCAATCCGCGCGCCTCGCGCACCGTCCCGTTTGTCGCCAAGGCGACCGGCGTCCCGATCGCCAAGATCGCGGCGCGGGTGATGGCCGGCGAGCGGCTGGCCGATCTGGTCGGCGCCGCTCGGCCCCGCGCGAACGGGCACGTTGCCGTCAAGGAAGCGGTGTTCCCGTTCGCACGCTTCCCCGGGGTCGACCTGATCCTGGGGCCGGAGATGAAGTCGACCGGCGAGGTGATGGGGCTCGACGCCGATTTTGGCCGCGCCTTCGCCAAGGCGCAGCTCGGCGCCGGCACAGCGTTGCCGCTCGCCGGCAAGGTCTTCGTCTCGGTGCGCGACGGCGACAAGGCGGCGCTGGTCGAGCCGTGCCGGCAACTCGCCGGCTGGGGTTTCGAGCTGGTCGCGACGCGCGGCACGGCTGCCGCGCTCTGCGAATCGGGCATCGCCGTCGCGACCGTCAACAAGGTGCGGGAAGGCCGGCCCGATATCGTCGACGAAATGCGCAGCGGGCGCGTCCAGCTGGTGTTCAATACCACCGAGGGAGCGCAGGCGATCGCCGACAGCTTCAGCTTGCGCCGCACCGCATTAACCCACAACATTCCGTACTACACGACGGTGGCCGGCGCCCGCGCGGCGGTCCAGGCGATCGGCGCGCTTCGCCGCGGCAGCCTTGAAGTGGCCCCGCTGCAATCCTACTTCTAACCGCTGTTTTTCGACATCAGGGGTTAAAGACTGCTGCGATGGACAGACTCCCGATGACTTCCGACGGCTACAACCGGCTGCAGGAAGAGATCAAGCGGCTGAAAATGAACGAGCGTCCGGCGATCATCCGGGCCATCGCGGAAGCCCGCACGCACGGCGACCTTTCGGAAAATGCCGAATACCATGCGGCGCGCGAGCGGCAGAGCTTTATCGAAGGGCGCCTCGCCGAGCTCGAGGACAAGGTGGCGCGCGCCGAGGTGATCGACACCACAAAACTGTCGGGTTCGGTGATCAAGTTCGGCGCCACGGTGACACTGGCCGACGAGGAGACCGACGAGGAGCAGACCTTCCGCATCGTCGGCGAGGACGAAGCCGACATCAAGGATGGACGGCTGTCGGTGACGTCGCCGCTGGCGCGCGCGCTGATCGGCAAGGGCAAGGGTGACAGCGTCGAGGTCTCGACCCCGCGCGGCGCCAAATCCTATGAGGTCGTCACCGTCGCGTTCGGTTAGGCCGCGCTATCTTCGATCGCGGCCGGTTCGCCGACCGGGACCCCCGGCTCGGCCTTGGAGACCCGCAAGGTCATCGCCGATTTGACATGCGCGACATTGGGGGCCGAGGTCAGCTTCGCCGACAGGAAGCGTTGGTAGCTGTCCCAGTCGGCCGCGACGATCTTCAACAGGAAATCGGTTTCGCCGGCCAGCATGTGGGCCTCACGCACCTCGGGCCAGCCGCCCACCAGCGCCTCGAATGCCTGCAAATCGGCCTCGGCTTGGCTGGCGAGGCCGACCTGCGCGAATACGGTCAGCGGGTAGCCCAGTGCTTCCGGCGCCACCTCGGCATGATAGCCGCGGATGAGGCCGGCTTCTTCGAGCGCGCGCACGCGTCGCAGGCACGGCGGCGCGGTGATGCCAACCCGGCGCGCCAGCTCGACGTTGGTCATGCGGCCATCGGCCTGCAGATTCTGCAGGATGCGGCGATCGATCCTGTCGAGCCTGATGCGCCGCATATCGTCGAGCCTCCCCCTGGCCCATAATCATATGAACCCGTCTCCATCGGCGCAATTTTATTGCGCGTGCGGCAGCATGCTTGCCCCTTGCCCGGGCTTTCCGTAAACCCGGCAGATATGGTCGCCTTACCCGCCTGCGAAGAGCCGGTGCCGTCGGCGCACGCCGAGCCGCTCGTCTGGGTGTTGCATGATGGCAAAGCCGGGATGGCAAGCCAATCGCTCGGTCTCGCCGAGGCGACCGGGTTCCGGTTTGTCGAGAAGCCGCTCGAGGTACGGGCGCCCTGGCAATGGCTGCCGCCGCAACTGTGGCTCGCACCGCTGTCTGCGGTCGCGGAATGCGGGCGGCGCCTGGGGCCGCCATGGCCCGATCTCGTCATCGGCTGCGGCCGCAATACGGCGGCGCCGGCGCTGGCGATCCGCCGCGCCAGCGGCGGCCGCGCAATCGCGGCGCAGGTGCAGGATCCGGGCATCGGCCGCCGGAACTTTGACTTCATGGTTGTGCCCGAGCACGACGGGCTGCGCGAGCCGCACGTGGTCGTCAGTAAAGGCGCGCTGCACCGGGTAACCCCCGAAAAACTGACGGCGGCCGCCGCCCGTTTCCCGGCGCTGGCGGCATTGCCGCGGCCACTGGTCGGGGTGCTGATCGGCGGCTCGAACCGCGCCTACCGGCTCACCCTCGACCGCCTCGCGGAAATTGGCGATCGGGTAGCTGCGGCGGTGCGCGCGGCAGGCGGCTCGGTCGCGCTCACGCCGTCTCGACGCACCGGCGCCGCTGGCCTCGCGCTGCTGCAGCAGCGCCTCAAGGGCGTCCCGGCGGCGATCTGGGACATGACCGGCGAGAACCCCTACTACGCCTACCTTGCCAGCGCTGACGCCTTTCTTGTCACCGCCGACTCGGTATCGATGGTCAGCGAGGCGGCGGCGACCGGCAAGCCGGTCCATGTGATCGACCTTCCTGGCGGCGACCGCAAATTCGCCCGGTTCCACCGGACGATGCGCCAGGCGGGCATCACGCGGCCCTTTGCCGGGCGGCTCGAAAGCTGGCGCTACAACCCGCTCGACGACACCGCGCGGGCCGGAGCGGCGCTGCGCGCGCTGGTGCTCGACCGCCGCTCCGGACGCGGCGGATGAAGCCGCTCGCGGTCTATGCTGTGGTGGCGGTGCTGAGCGCTGTGCTGTTTCTGTGGCTGCCGGGGATCGATCTCGCGGTCAGCGGCTGGTTCTACGATACGCAGCACGGGTTCGCGCTCGCGGGGTGGCCGCCGCTGCGCGCGCTTGAAGGGTCGATCCGCTGGATTACGCTGGCAATCGGCCTGGCCGTGTTGACCGGCTCGGCGTGGTTGCGGTGGCGCGGCCGGCCGCTGCCGCGGCTCGATCGCAAGGCGCTGATCTTCCTTGTCGCGGCGACGGTCATCGGGCCCGGGGTGCTGGTCAACACCGTGCTGAAAGACCATTGGGGGCGCGCGCGGCCGTACCAGGTTGCGCAATTTGGCGGCGAGAAGGCGTTCACCGCCGCGCCGCTGCCGGCGGATCAGTGTGCGCGCAACTGCTCCTTTGTGTCGGGCCACGCCGCGCTCGGCTTCTCGCTGGTGAGCTTTGCGTTGCTGCTGCCGGCGGGACGCGCCCGCTGGGTTGGCTTCGGCGCGGCGCTTGGCTTTGGCGCGCTGGTTGGGCTGGCCCGCATCGCGGCCGGCCATCATTTCCTCTCCGACGTCGTCTATGCCGGGCTGATAGCGGTCGGCCTCACGTGGCTCTTGCACCGCTGGCTTGTCGTCCATGACGGCGCGGCGACGCTGATCGCCGCCGGCGCCCGGCTGGCCGAGACCGCAAATGGACGTCGGCTGCTGTGGGTCGCGGCGCTGGTGCTGGCCGAGGTGGCATCCATCGTCTGGATCGACCGGCCGCTGGCGGCCTGGCTGCACAAGCAGGGCGCGCCGCTGCGGCCGCTTTTTGAGACGGTGCAGCGTTTCGGCGTCGGCTATCCCTACCTGATCGCGAGCGGCCTGGCGGCAGTCGCCTTGCGCTGGGGCGACCGCCGGTCGCAGCGGCTGCGGCCGTGGGCGCCATCGCTGCATGCCGCTGCCGCAAGCGCCGCATTGGTCTTTGCTGCCGTCGCCGGCTCGGGGATCGCCGTCGATATTCTGAAGCTCGCGGTCGGTCGCGCGCGGCCAACGCTGCTGTTCGCTAACGGCACCTACGGTTTCGGCTGGTTCGGCTGGCGCGCCGAGGAC
>JAFAWI010000331.1 GCA_019241915.1 Alphaproteobacteria bacterium | reverse complement strand
TCTGCCGCGAGAACGCCAGCAGCGACGCCGATCACGGTCAGGGCTACGGCAAGACACGCGCTGCGACGCGCCATTTCGCGACCTCTCGAAGACGATGACGCCCCGCCAGTGGGAGGCGTCATCGCAGTCTCGGATGACGCCGCGACGGGCCGCGTTTACCGCTAGTCGGCGGCTTCCTTGACCGGCTCTTTGGCCGGCAGCGCCTCACTGCCGGTCCACGGGTGCTCGGCGACGTCGAACAGCACGCCTTCCGGCCCGTACAGCTTGACCTCGAAGCCGCCGGTACGGTCCGGGTTCTCCTGGTCCATGTAATGCGTGCCGCCGAGCGCCTCGACCGTCTTTTGCGCCTCTTCGATACTCTCGACCAGGATGCCGAAATGATGCAGCCCGGTGTAATCCATGCCCTTGCCGATCTGGTCGCTTTTGAAGCGCAGGACCGCGAGGTCGATCGTGCCGTCGCTGATGTGGTGGCCGTAGGCGAGCGGCCCGTCGCCGCTGCGCACCATCTTGAAGTCGAATGCCTTGCAGTAGAAATCGGCCATCGCGTCCGGATCTTTGCAGGCGATGGCGAGGTGGCGCAGCTTGGCCATGGGCGGTGTCCCCTACTCGGCGGCGTCCTTGAGCGGCGCGGGAAGCGGCTCGGCGCCGGCCCAGCCATGCTCGGCGATGTCGAACAGCACCTTTTCGGGGCCGTAGAACTTCTTCTCGAAATAGCCAGCCTGATGCCCTTGCTGCCCCTGGTCGATGTAATGCTCGGCGCCGAGGCTTTCGAGCTTCTTGGTGAACTCGTCGACATCCTCGACAAGCACGCCGAAATGGTGCAGCCCGCGGTAGTCGATGCCCTTGCCGAGCTGGTCGGTCTTGAACTTGAGGATCGCCATGTTGAGCGTGCCGTCCGAGAGGAACACGCCGTCGGCGAGATAGCCGTTAGGCCGGCCGACCTCCTTGAAGTCGAACGCTTTCTTGTAAAATTCGGCCATCGCCTCGGGATCTTCGGCGGCGATTGCGATGTGACGCAGTTTCGGCATGGCGTCCTCCGGAGGTCAGTGCTGAACCATCTCTATCATGTTAGCCGCGAAAGCGAAATTGCGGCCAGCAGCCGGGCAAGGTTCTTGCCGACCCGCTCCAGCGCCTCGCTGCGGGTGAACAGGCCGAAGCGGTCGAATTCCGGCAGCTGTGAGCCGTCGGGCAGTGTGAAGAACGAGCCGCAGCGCAATGCCGCCGGATCGGGCAGCTCCGGCACATTCCAGCGGAACAGCGCCAAATCCTTGTTGCGCAGATAGGGGAAGACGCCGAGCGAAGTCAGCGTCGCGTCGGGAACCGCAAGCCCCGTCTCTTCGAGCAATTCGCGGCTCGCCGCGGCAGCCAATGCCTCGCCAGGCTCGACGGCGCCTTTCGGGATATCCCAGCGCGGCGACCGGCTGGCATGGCCGAGCACCAGCCGCTCGCCGTCGGTAACGATGACCCCCGCGCTGATGGTTTTCGCCGCCACCCGACGCCTTCAAGGTACGGCCGCGCCCGAGACGCCGCCGTAGACGCCGCCGAACCGGTTGTCGTCAGGGTGCCGGCCGTCGTCGGCGCAGCCCGCGGCGACCGCGCACAGCACCATCAGCAGCAGCGTCGTAAGCGCGCGTGTCACATCGAGCCCCCGCCGCCCCCGCCGCCGGAATCGACGTGGCCGGTCTGCATCTGCTCGTTGCCCTGCGCCCGCGGATCGACATTCGCCGTGCAGCCGGCAAGCGCGACACAGGCGGCCACCACAGCGGCGAACAGGCGGCTCATTCGGCCGCCTCATAGCGCGCGAACTGCTCGGCGTTTTGTGCGCGAAAACGGGCGACCGCCGCGGCGTGCGCCGCCTGTTCGACCGCACCGTAATCGGCCTCCGGCCGCGGCTCGTCGTCGAAATGTCCGTAGCGGTCGGCGCCGCGCACCAGTGCCGCCGCCTGCCGGGTGGACGACCGGCAGGTCGCCGACGTCGGAATGTACGAAATGCCAAAGCCGATGCGGCGGTCGGTCGAGAAGTTCGGCCCGGAACGATGGATCAGATGCGTGTGGTGCAGCGACATCTGCCCCGGCTTCAGCACCATGAACGCGGTATTCGCGCGGTCGAAATCTACCGTCAGGGTCTGGCCGCGCGACAACAGGTTGGTATCGTCGGCGAACTGACCGTGGTGCAGCTGACCGCGCTTATGGCTGCCCGGCACGACCTCGACCGCGCCCGCCTCGACCGGCACGTCGGTCAGCGCGACCCAGGCCGTGATGTGAACCGCCGGATCAAGGCCGAAATAGGTCGCGTCCTGGTGCCAGCTGACATAGGCCGGATCGCCCGGCGATTTGGGCCAGATCGTGAAGTGGAACAGCCGGATGTCGGGGCCGATGATATCCTCGACCGGATCAAGCACCGCCGGGTGCCGCACCAGCGCATCGATCCACGGGAACAACAGGTGCGGCTTGAAATTGTGGCCCTTGCCGAAGCGCCGGCCGTCGCGTGCCTCGAACGTCTCCAGACGCTCGCGGAAACCGCGCGCCTCCTCGGCGCTGAACGCGTCGATCGGATAGAGAAAGCCGTCGCGGTGGTAGCGCGCAATGTCGGCGTCGGTCAGCTTTTTGCCCATGGCTTCGCCTCGCTCGGAGCCGACAAGGTAATGCTGGTCATTGCCGGGAGCAACGCGACGACGCAATCTCGCTGGCAAAGCCCGGCGGGGCGGTATTGCTTCGCTCTGCCGCAGACTGGAGAGGTACGCCGATGATCGAAGGGCCGCGCGCGTATCGCGCACTGATCGCCGGGCGCCGCGGTGCGGTGGCGGCGAACCATCCGCTGGCGGCGCAGGCTGGGCTGATGGCGCTGCGGGGCGGCGGCAACGCGGTCGACGCGGCGGTGGCGACGGCGCTCGCGCTCAGCGTGGTCGAGCCGATGATGTCGGGACTCGGCGGCGACGCGTTCTACCATGTCTTCGACGCGAAGACCGGGCGGGCTGTCGTGTTCAACGGCTCCGGCCCGGCCCCGCGCCAGGCGACGCCCGAGCGGTACACGACCGGCATCCCGCGCACGGGTGCGATGTCGGCCTCGGTACCCGGCATGGTGGGCGGGCTCGGCATGATGCACGCGCAATTCGGCCGCCTGCCATGGCCGCAGCTCTTCACCGAGGCGATCCACTTCGCGCGTGAAGGTTACGGCGCCACACCGCATTACCGGCATTTCGCGGGCGAGCAC
>JAFAWI010000018.1 GCA_019241915.1 Alphaproteobacteria bacterium | reverse complement strand
CGCTGCGCGGGCGTGACGATGTGTTTGTCGCGGTGCGCGCCGCGTTCGAGGCGGCGCGCCGCCAGCTCAGCCAGCGCGCCGCGCGCCGGCGCGGCGGGGTCAAGGGCAACGGTCTCACGTTGCCGATCGAATAGGCGGTTCGTCGTCGCCACGAAGAATGGTGTGGGTTGCGCTTTGATCGCTTCGCCCTCGGGCGAAGCGATCAAAGCGGACATGGCGACTGTTGCGAACCATATTCCGGGGGTTCCGTTTGTTCATGCGGAGGCTCTCGATGATCACGCTCTGTATTCGCTACAAATTCAATCCGGAGAAGACCGCCGACGTTCTTGCTTATTTTGAGAATGAGCAACGCGTTATCGAGCGCAGCGGCGGTACGATTGTCGGATATTTCATGCCGACCGACTTTGCCGGGCCGACCGACGAGGCGATTGGGCTGATTGATCTGCCGTCGGTGCCGGTCTACGAGGACTACCGGCGCCGGTTGGCCGAGGACGCGGAGCACAAGACCAACATCGCGCGTCTCACCCAAAGCGGCGCCGCGGTGGCGATGAACCGAGGGTTTGTCCAGCGCGTCCCGGTGCAGCGATGACGGAGCGGCCAATGTCCGCCGTGGCGCCAAAACTCGACCCGCGCGAGGAGCATTTCCGCGTCGCCAGCCCGCTCGCCGGACGCTCGCTGTTCCTGCGGTATCTGCCGCCGGCAAAGCGCGGCGCGGCCGCCGGACGGACGGTGCTTTATGTCCACGGCGGGACGTTCCCGTCGGCGATGTCGATCGCGCACCGCTTCGACGGGTATTCATGGCGCGACGATCTGTGCGCCGCAGGGTTTCACGTCTGGGGCCTCGATTTTCTCGGCTTTGGCGCGTCGGATCCATATCCGGAGATGGACGAGCCGCCGGAGGCGCATCCGCCGCTGGGCCGGGCGGCCGAGTGCTCGGTTCAGCTCGAAAATGCCGCGCGCTTTATCTGCCGCAGGCAGAATGTTGAGCGGCTGTCGCTGGTCGCGCATTCCTGGGGGACGATCGTCGCCGGGGAATTTGCCGGGCGCTGCCCGGAACTCGTCGAGCGGATCGTGCTGTTCGGCCCGATCGCCCGGCGGCAGCCGCAGGGCGCGCGCCAGCGGCTGCCGGCTTGGCGGCCGGTGTCGCTGACCGACCAGTGGGAGCGCTTTGTCTCCGAGGTGCCGGCGGGCGAGCCGGCGGTGCTGTCGCGGCGGCATTTCGACGACTGGGGCGAGCGCTATCTCGACGGCGACCCGACGAGCCGCACCCGCTCGCCGCCCGCGGTCAAGGTGCCGAGTGCGGCGTTCCAGGACATTTTCGACGCCTGGGCAGGCGAGTTTGCCTACGACCCGGCGCGCATCAAGGTTCCGGTCGCGATCATCCGCGGCGAATGGGACCGGATGTGCCCGGACGACGATGCGCGCTGGCTGTTCGACGGCATGAGGAATGCGCCGCTGCGGCGCGACATCAAGATCGCGCGGGCGACGCACCTGATGCACCTCGAAGAGAACCGCTTTGCGCTCTATCGCGAGACCGAAGCTTTCCTGCGCTGCGGCGACCGGCCCGGAGAGCGGCCGCCGCTTCCCTGACAAGGAGAACCGACATGAACGAGATGCCGATCATCGCCGGCTACGATTACGGCACCGCGCGCAGCGCGCATTCCCCGCTCGGCCTCAGCGAGCTGCGGGAGTTGGAACAGACGGTCGGCTGGACCGAGGCCGACGGCCAGGCCATCGCCATGGCGGGCGAGGTGCTGGCCGGACAGGAGGAGGCCCTGGTCGATAGCTGGCGCGCGATCATCGGCGAGCACGGGTATCTGGGAAAATGGTTTTTCGGCCCGGACGGCAAGCCCGACGAGGCCTACAAGGCGGCGGTCAAGAAGCGCTTTGTGCAGTGGGTCGCCGATTTGTGCCGCCGCGAGCGCGATCAGACGTGGCTCGACTACCAGTACGAGATCGGGCTGCGCCACACGCCGGCAAAAAAGAACCAGACCGACGGCACCGAAACCGCCGATGTGGTGCCGCTGCGCTACCTGCTGGCGTTTGCCGGCCCGGCGGTCCTCGGCGTTAGAAAATTCCTCGCGACGCAGGGTCACAGCCCGGCCGA
>JAFAWI010000673.1 GCA_019241915.1 Alphaproteobacteria bacterium | reverse complement strand
GCGCCCGCGTCGTGGTCGGCTACAACAAGGGCGTGGACCGCGCCAACGCCGTGGTCGCCGCGCTCAAGGGCGCCGGACACAAAGCCTGCCACCTGCCGCTCGAACACAGCGGACGGATTCGCGACGGCGCGGCGGAGGTGAAGGCTGCGTTCGGACGCTGCGATGTTCTCGTCAATTCGGCCGGCTTCACCCGCATGGTGCCACATGCCGACCTCGAAGCGCTCGACGACGACTTGATCGACCGGGTGCTGACCGCCAATGTGCGCGGGCCGTTTGCGACGATCCGCGCGTTCGCGCCGCTGCTCAAGGCGAGCGGCGACGGGGTCATCGTCAACATCTCCTCGGGCGCGGCGCAGCGCGGCAGCGGCAGTTCGATCATCTACGGCGCCTCCAAGGCCGCGCTCGATACGATGAGCATGGCGTTGGCCCGCGTTCTCGCGCCCGAGATCCGCGTCGTCGTGATCGCGCCCGGCATGGTGCATACCGGCTTTGTCCCCGGCCGCACCGAGGAGGCGATGCTCAAGGCGGCGCTGGCCACCCCGATGAAGCGCCAGATCGAAGCCGAGGATGTGGCCCTGGCGGTGGTGGCCGCGGTCACCCATCTGAAGTTCACCACCGGCTCGATCGTCAATGTCAACGGCGGCGGCCACCTCTAGCAGGATCGCCCGACCGATGCCCTTGCCTGCGATTTCCCGCCAGCGCGAGATCATCGACCGCCGCACGCTGGGCGAAGAACTCGCCGCGCTTGGCATCGGCACCGCGACCGCCGACCGCGCACCGCTCGTCGCACTGCTGCGCGACGCGCTGGCGCGGGGCCGCGGCGAGGTGCAGCGCCGCTTTGAAAACGGCGGCGCGGCCGCCGATTGCATCGCCGAGCAAAGCTTTCTGGTCGATCAGCTGATCCGGGTGCTGTTCGATTTTGTCACCGAGCGGATCTACCCGCTGGCCAACCCGACTGCCGGCGAAAAGCTCGCGGTGATCGCGGTCGGCGGCTACGGGCGCGGCGAGATGGCGCCGTTCTCCGATATCGACCTGTTGTTCCTGCTCCCCTACAAGCGGACGCCGCACACCGAACAGGTGGTCGAATACCTGCTTTATCTGCTGTGGGATTTGCGGCTCAAGGTCGGATATGCGACGCGCTCGGTCGACGAGTGTCTGCGCTACGCCAAAACCGACCTGACGATCCGCACCGCGCTGTTGGAGGCGCGCTACGTGTGGGGCGAGCAGCCGCTGTTCAACGAATTGAAGGCGCGCTTCGACAAGGAGATCGTGCGCACGACGGCGGCGCTGTTTGTCGAGCAGAAACTCGCCGAGCGCGACGCGCGCCATCAGCGGGTCGGCGACAGCCGCTATCAGCTCGAACCCAACGTCAAGGAAGGCAAAGGCGGGCTGCGCGACCTGCACACGCTCTATTGGCTGGCCAAGTACATCTACCGCATCGACGACGTCGCCAGGCTGGTCGACCTCAAGGTGCTGTCGGCGGTGGAGGAGCAGCGTTTCGCGCGGGCCCAGGCGTTTCTTTGGACCGTGCGCTGCCACCTGCATTACCTCGCCGGCCGGGCCGAGGAACACCTGACCTTCGACATGCAGACGCAGATCGGCGAGCGCATGGGCTACCGCGACCATGCCGGCACGCGCGGCGTCGAGCGCTTCATGAAGCACTATTTCCTCGTCGCCAAGGACGTTGGCGACCTGACCCGCATCTTCTGCGCGATCCTCGAAGTCGATCAGCAGGGCAAGCGCCGGCTGTCATGGCTGCGCTGGGGCCGCACTCGCAACCTCGATGGGTTTGTGCTCGACGGCGGCCGTCTCGCGATCCCGTCAAAAGATTTCTTCAAGGACGACCCGGTCGCGCTGCTGCGGCTGTTTCACGTCGCCCAGGAGCACGGGCTCGACATCCACCCGCATGCGCTGCGCGCGGTGACGCGCTGCCTGCGCCTCGTCAACGCCGAACTGCGCGAGAACCCAGACGCCAACCGTCTGTTTCTCGAAATCCTCACTGCGGAGAAGGACCCGGAGACCGCGCTCAGGCGCATGAACGAGGCCGGCGTGTTCGGCCGTTTCGTGCCCGATTTCGGCCGCGTCGTCGCGCAGATGCAATACGACATGTACCATGTCTACACGGTCGACGAGCACACGCTGTTCGCGATCGGCATCCTGCACCAGATCGAAACCGGCCGGCTCAAAGACGAGCTGCCGCTCGCCACCGCGATCGCCCCGACCATCCAGTCGCGCCGCGCGCTCTACCTCGCGGTCATGCTGCACGACATCGCCAAGGGGCGCGGCGGCGACCATTCCGAACTCGGCGAGAAGATCGCGCTCAAGCTTGGGCCCCGCCTCGGCCTTACCGACGAGGAGACTGAGACCGTCGCCTGGCTGGTGCGCTGGCACCTGTTGATGAGCAGCATCGCCTTCAAACGCGACCTCGGCGACCCGCAGACGATCCAAAGCTTTGTCGACCGCGTGCAGTCGCCCGAGCGCCTCAAGCTGCTGCTGGTGCTGACCGCCGCGGATATCCGCGCGGTCGGGCCGAAGGTGTGGAACGGCTGGAAGGCGGCGCTGCTGCGCGAGCTCTACCACAGCGCCTTCGACCTGATGACCGGCGGCGCTACCGCCGGCGCGCGCGATTCGCGCATCGCCGCGGCGCAGGAGGCGGCGCGTGCGCTGTTGCCCGAGTTCAGCGATGCCGAGTTTGCCGCCTTCATCGCGCACGGCTACCCGTTCTATTGGCTCTCGCTCGACGCCGCGACGCACGCGCGCCACGCGCGGCTGATGCGCAAGGCCGATGCGAGCGGCGCGCCGCTCTCGGTCGAAACCCGCATCGAGCCGGCGCGCGCGGTTACCGAAATCACGCTCTACACCGCCGACCATCCCGGCCTCTTCTCGCGCATCGCCGGAGCGCTCGCGGTCAACGGCGCCAACATCGTCGATGCGAAGATCATGACGATGACCAACGGCATGGCGCTCGACACGTTCTGGGTGCAGGACCATAACGGCGAGCCGGTTGACCGCCCCGACAAGCTGGCGCGCCTCTCGGTCGCGTTCGAGAACGTCTTGACCGGCGAATTGAAGCCGCACCGCGAGTTCGCCCGCCCGCCGGCGATCCAGAGCCGTACCAGCGTCTTTACCGTGCCGCCGCGCGTCGTGATCGACAACCAGGCGAGCCTGTCGCACACGGTGATCGAGGTGAACGGCCGCGACCGCCCGGGCCTCCTGCACGA
>JAFAWI010000660.1 GCA_019241915.1 Alphaproteobacteria bacterium | reverse complement strand
CGCGCCCGCTTACGGCGCGCATCTGACCCAGCGGCTGCAGCGCGCGCTGTTCGCCCCGGTCGCCCATGCCGGCCACTACCCCGCGGTCGAGCAGCCGGACGCGACAGCCGAAGCGATCGAAGCCTTTGCGCAGGAGAACGCGCGATGATGCACACGTGGCATTTCAGCGAGATGGCCTATCACCCGGCTTGGCCGCAGCTCAACGAATCGTACCGCGTGATCATCCCCTCACGGCTCTACGACCCGAAGATCGGCGCCGACCTCTACCACCGCTATCTCGACGAATGGGCGCTATGCGACGAGCTCGGCATCAACATCATGACCAACGAGCACCACGCGACCGCGACCTGCGCCGACTCGGTCTGCACGATCCCGATGGCGATCCTCGCGCGCGAGACCAAAAAGGCGCGCCTCTTGGCGCTCGGCATGCCGATTGCCAACCGCGAAAACCCGATCCGCGTCGCCGAGGAATATTCGATGCTCGACGTGATCTCGCGGGGGCGCATCGAGATGGGCTTCGTCAAGGGCGTGCCGTTCGAGATTTCGCCGGCGAACTCCAACCCCGCCGATTTGATGGAGCGCTTCTGGGAAGCGCACGACCTGATCCTCAAGGCGATGACCTCGCATGACGGGCCGTTCTCATGGGAAGGCACGCATTTCCACTACCGCAGCGTCAATGTCTGGCCACGCCCGTACCAGCAGCCGCACCCGCCGGTGTGGATGCCGGTCGGCAGCCCCGGCAGCGCCCGCGAGGCGGCATCGCGCGGGATCGTGATCGGCGTGCTCAATACGGGGTGGGTCGCGACCCCCGGCATCTTCGGCGCCTATCGCGAGACGGCGGCGCAATGCGGCCGCGAGGCGACTCCGCATCACCTCGCCTACATGGCGCTGATCGGCGTGGGGCGGACACGCGAGGAAGGCTGGCGCCGGGCCGACCAGATACTCGACTACAGCCGCACCTCGGGCATCGTCGCGCCGCAATTCGCCAACCCACCCGGGTATGTCGGGCCGGCGATGGCGGCGACCGCGATCAAGGGCACCGCCACCACGGCGCGCGCCACGCGGCTGCAGACCCGCGACGGCAAGCCGATCAATCCGCGCACGGTCAATGTCGAGGACGCAATCAACGCCGGCCTCGTTTTCGCCGGCACGCCTGACGACGTATGGGATCAACTCAAGGCGTTCTACGACCATGTCGGCGGCTTTGGCCATTTGCTGATGATGGGCCAAGGCGGCCACATCAGCCACGAAGACACGGTCGACAACCTGACGCTCTTCTCAAAGGAGGTGCTGCCAAGACTAAGCGAGCTCGGTTAGGGCCAAGGCATCCTCTGCCCGTTCGACACCGGCAATAAGCGATGATGCGACAGCAGACGGCCGTGACGTTCTCAGCTTCTGTTGCCGGAACGTTACTCGCCATGTGCGCCGGTTTCGCGCGCGCCGATGGACCCCTGCCCGCTGTCCCGTCAAATGGGCTCGTCACGATCGCTTGCCGCGACCGCGAGGACCCCGGCGTCGGCGCGACATTGGTCTTCGACCTCGCCCGTCGTCGCCTCGTCAGCTCGTCGAATATGGGTCACAACGTTTTGTTTGACGACCGCGACGTGCCGGTTCATGTAAGCGCCGCCGCGATCGAATGGCAGGTCGCGCACAACAGCTACGTGCTGAACCGCGCCACCCTGGAGCTCGGTGTGGCCGGTCGCGTCTATCTGTGCCGGCTCGCGAAGCGGCAGCTTTGACCTAGCGCGCCCGGCTCGGCCGCGCCGTCTCCACCGCAACCGCCGCGGCCTCGCGCCGGTATTCGGGGACCAGGCGCTGCAGCAGGGCCAGCGTGCGTGCTTCGCTGCCGGCACGGGCTTGCTCCTCGAGCTCGTCGATCGAACGGGCGAGCACCGCGTAATCGGCGGTGCGCGGCGCCGCGAGGCGGAGCGCCGGATTGGCGGTCGGCACCGCCGCCTCGGCGTCGTGAAACAGCTCTTCGTGCAGCTTTTCGCCCGGCCGCAGACCGATGAACTCGATCTTGATGTCATGTTCGGGCGCCCGGCCCGCGAGGCGGATCATCTGCTGCGCCAGATCGACGATCTTCACCGGCTCGCCCATGTCGAGCACGAAAATCTTGCCGCGCGTTTCGTCCTCGCCGCGCGCCTCGGTCGCCGAGGCTTCGAGCACCAGCTCGACCGCCTCGCGCACCGTCATGAAATAGCGGGTGACCTCGGGGTCGGTGACGGTGAGCGGGCCGCCGGCGGCAAGTTGTCGGGCGAATAGCGGCACCACCGAGCCGGTCGAACCGAGCACGTTGCCGAACCGTACGGTGACAACCCGCGTGCCCCCAGGCGATCCTGCCGGTCCGCGCCGTCTGGGGCCCGCCTCGTCGAGGTCGAGCGCCTGGCAGAACGCTTCCGCGAGCCGCTTGCTGGCGCCCATGACGCTGGTCGGATTGACCGCCTTGTCGGTCGAAATCTGCACGATGAGGGCCGCGCCCTGCGCCCGCGCCGCTTCGGCGACGTTGCGGCTGCCGATGACGTTGGTCAACACGCCCTCGATCGGGTTCAGCTCGACCATCGGCACGTGCTTCAGCGCCGCCGCGTGAAACACCACCTCGGGCCGCTCCGCGGCGAGAACCTCATCGACGCGCAGGCGGCTGCGCACATCTCCCAGAAGCGGCCGCACGGTCAATGCCGGAAACCGCTCACGCAGCTCGATGTCGATGCTGTAGAGCAGGAACTCGCTGTTGTCCAACAGCGCCAGGCAGCACGGCTCCAGTGCCGCCAGCTGGCGCGAGAGCTCCGATCCGATCGTCCCGCCGGCACCGGTGACCAAAATGCGCCGGCCGCGGACCAGCCGCGCCATCGCCTCTCGGTCGAGAACCGCCTGCGGGCGACCCAGCAGATCCTCGATCGCGATCGGCTCGATTGTTTCCGCCGCATGCAGCCCCTGGCGCAGCTCGGTGGCGCGCGGCAACCGGGCGAGCGGTATCGCCAGCGCGTCGGCGCGCGCCAGCAGCTCGCGGATTGCGCCGCCGTCAAGGCCCTGCGCGGTGACGATCAGCTTTTGCGGCCTCACACCGCGCCGGTCGAGGCGGCGGATCACGATCTCGAGCTCATCGACCGTGCCCAGGACCGGCACGCCGTAAATCGCACGGCCGACGCGCGACGGCGTGTCGGACAACACGCCGAGGACGCGGTAGACCGTGCTGCGGTCGCGCAGCGTTTCGCGGATAAAGGTGTCCGCACCGTCGCGCGCGCTGATCAGCAGCACCGGCACTGCCTGCATTCCGGAACGGGACAGCACGTGGTCGAACCCGCGGTCCTTGAACAGCCGGTAGGCCAGCCGCGGGCCACCCAGCAGCGCCCCCAGAACCAGCCAATTGATCAGCAGCGTGGCGCGCGGCAGCGTTTCGAGGCGAGTGAAGACGAACATGACCGGCATAAAGATCAGCACGGTCAGGGTTGCGGCGCGGGCGATGTTGAACAGGTCCGGTAGCGAGGCGTAGCGCCAGATGCCCCGGTAAAGGCCGGTCAGCAGAAACGACAGCGCGGCGACCCCGGTGAATGTCGCGGCATAAAACAGCGTGAATTGCGGTTCGTAGCGCCAGATGTCGTCGCCAAGCCGGAGATACGACGAAATGCCGAACGACAGCGCCGCCATGACGACGTCATGGAGGAAGGCAAACAGGGAGCGGCGGGAACTGGGAAGCGGCAGCACGCGCGGCGTGGGTTCGTCTTAGCGGCAGGCGACCCTTCTATAGCAAATGCCGCCGGTTTTGGCGCACGAAAGCGCCGCCGTCGAACACCGGACGGGCGGCGGTGTCGCTAAACGCCGTTGTTGGCGAGCGGAAGCGCAGGATTACAATAGCCTGATGGAGCCGAAGCGCCTCTACGCCCTGCTGCGGCCCGGCAACCCGGGAATCGCCGCGCAGGCGTGGCGGGCGGTGCACCATGCGCTGGTCGCGCTCGGCATCGCGATCATGCTGGCGCTCACCGTCGAGGATTGGCACGCCACATACGGCGAGCCGCTCAGCGATGTGTTTGACGTGATTGCCGGGTTTTTCGTCTTGGAATACGTGCTGCGCCTGTTGGCGGCGCCGGGCGCACCCGGCGCGGAACATCGCGGGATTTGGCGATCGCGGCTGTCGTGGGCGCTGTCGTTTGGCGGCATCTATGACCTGGCGGCCGCCGTCCCCGGTTTTATCGCAATCCCCGACAGCCGCGCCGCCACGCTGATCGGCTTTATCTGGGTTTTCAAATACGTGCGGTACTCATCGGGCCTGTCGATGCTGGAGCGGGTGATAACGCATGCAAGGCAGGCGCTGCTGTCGGTGCTGCTGGGGCTCGTCATTGTGCTGCTTGCCGCAGCCAGCCTGGCCTATCTTCTCGAGCACCATGTGCCGCAGCCCGACGGCAGCTACGCTTTCCGTTCGATCCCGGCGGCCTTGTGGTGGGCGATCGTCACGCTGACCACGACCGGCTACGGCGACGTCATTCCGCAAACCGTGGGCGGGCGCATGGTGGCCGGGCTTGTTATGGTCTGCGGCATTATGGTGTTCGCGCTGCTGGCCGGCATCCTCGCCACCGGCTATGCCGAGGAGATGCGCCGCCGCGAGTTTTTGCGGACCTGGGAACTGGTGGCCAAAGTGCCGTTTTTTCACAACCTTGGCGCCACGCTGATCGCCGAGGTCGCGCGCCTGTTGCGTGCCCGCGACTATCCGCCCAATGCCGCGATCGTGCGCCGCGGTGAACCCGGCGACTGCATGTTTTTTGTGGCCGACGGCGAAGTGGAGATCGAGCTGCGGCCGCAGCGTTTGCGTCTCGGGGCCGGCTCGTTTTTTGGCGAATTGGCGTTGCTGACCGGAGCCCCACGCAACGCGACCGTCACCGCCACCCGCACCTGCACCTTGCTGACGCTCGACATTGTCGATTTCTTCGAGCTGCTGGGCCGCCAGCCCGAATTGGCCCGCGTGATCCACGAGGAGGCCAGCCGCCGTCTCGGCCCCGGCACCCCGGTTCACGCCGCGCTCAAAGCGATGATCGCGCACGACCGGGAGCCGGCCGCGTGACCGGCTGAAGCATTTGCTTTAAAAGCCTGTTCAGGTTTTCCCGGAGGCGCCGATGGCGACAAAACCGCAGGTCATTGCTCTCGAAGAGCACTACCTCGACGCCGAGTTGGCCACGCATTTCACCGGGCTCGATGCCGTACCGCCCAAGACCGCGCCGCGCCTGCCCAAGGTGCCCGAGCGGCTCTACGACCTCGGCACGCTGCGGCTCAAGGAGATGGACGAGGCCGGTATCGACTTTCAGGTGCTGTCGCACGCGGCGCCGTCGTTGCAGAAGCTCGATGCCGAGACCGGCGTCGAGCTCGCCAAGGGCGTCAACGACCGGCTGCACCAGACGGTTTTGGCGCACCCCGACCGCTTTGCCGCGTTTGCCGCGCTGCCGACCGCCGACCCGCAAGGCGCTGCCGACGAGCTGGAACGCACCGTCAGCAAGCTCGGCTTCAAGGGAGCGATGATTCACGGCCTGACCAACGGCCTGTTTATCGACGACAAGCGGTTCTGGCCGATCTTCGAGCGTGCCGCCGCGCTCGACGTTCCGCTCTATATGCATCCCTCGATCCCCGATCCGCGCGTGATCGAGGTCTACTACAAGGACTACGTCGAGCGGTTTCCAACAATCTTGCGCGCTGCCTGGGGATTCACGGTCGAGACCGCGACGCAAGGCGTGCGGCTCGTGCTGAGCGGCGTTTTCGACAAGTATCCCGGTCTCAAGATCGTGCTCGGCCATCTCGGCGAGGGGCTGCCGCTCTATCTGTGGCGGATCAATATGGGCTTTGCGCGCGACGGCCGCGGCGAGACCTGGTTCCGCGACGCGTTCACCGCGCATTTCTGGGTGACGACCAGCGGCTTCTTTTCCGATCCGGCGTTGCTCCACTGCATCCAGGAGATCGGCATCGACCGCGTGCTGTTCTCGGTCGATTACCCGTTTGTCGACAACCCGCCCGGCACCGCCTGGGCCGACCGCCTGCCGCTGGCCCCGGATGACAAGGCCAAGATAATGAACGGCAATGCCAAGCGCTTGTTGAAGCTGTAAGCGCGCTCCGGTCGAACAAAGGGTTGCCGATGCGAGTATTATGCGTTCACCCGGGTCCGCTGATGTACACGCGGATCTTCCTGCGGCTGGAACCGCTCGGGCTGGAGCTGGTCGCCGCCGCGGTGCGCCGGGCCGGGCACGAGGTGGCGCTGATCGACCTGCAGGTCGAACGCCATGCCGACTTCTTTGGCTGGGTTGAGCGCTGGCGGGCCGACCTGATCCTGTTTTCGTGCAACTACCTGGCGAACGTGCCGGAAATCGTCGACCTCGCCAAGGCGGCGAAGGCAAAGCGGCCGCAGGCAACGATCTGCGTTGGCGGCCACAGTGCCTCGTTCGTCGCGGATGCGCTGATCGCTCACGGCGAGGGAGCCATCGCCTGCGTGATTCGCGGCGAAGGGGAGGCGGCGGTGCCGCTGCTCCTTGACGCTCTCGAAACTGGGGCCGATCTCGCCTCCGTGCCCGGCGCGGTGACCTCCGGCGGCCAGGGCCCGGCACCGGGTTTTGTGCATTCGCTCGACGACTTGCTGCCGGCGCGCGACCTGCTGCGCCACCGGCGCAAATATTTCCTCGGCGTACTGGACCCGTGCGCCTCGATCGAATTTTCCCGCGGCTGTCCGTGGATTGCTCGTTTTGCAGCGCCTGGACCTTCTACGGCCGCTCCTACCGGCTGATGAGTCCCGAGCGGATCGTCGATGACCTGAAACAGATCCCGGAGCCCGGCATCTTTATCGTCGACGATGTCGCCTTCATCCAGGAACGCCAAGGGATGGAGCTGGGTGAGGCGGTGGCACGCAGCGGGATCAGAAAGCGCTATTACCTCGAGACGCGCGGCGACGTGCTGCTGCGCAACAAGGAGGTCTTCAAGTTCTGGCAGAAGCTTGGCGTCGCGTACATGTTTTTGGGGCTCGAGGCGATTGACGAGGACGGGCTGACCAAATACCGCAAGCGCGTACCGCTCGGCCGCAATTTCGAGGCGCTCGAATATGCGCGCTCGCTGGGCGTCCACATCGCGATCAACCTGATCGCCGACCCCGACTGGGACCGCGAGCGGTTTCGTGTGGTGCGCGAGTGGTGCGTCGAGCAGCCGGAAATCGTCAACATCAGCGTCAATACGCCCTATCCCGGTACCGAAAGCTGGTTGACTGAGGAGCGCCGCCTGGCGACACGCGATTACCGGCTGTTCGATATCCAGCACGCGGTGCTGCCGACCCGGCTGCCGCTCGACCAGTTCTACGAAGAACTGTTGGCGACCCAGCGGGCGATCTATTCAAAGCACCTCGGCTGGCGGCAGATCACCGGAGCCGCCAAGCTCGCCACCAGACTGCTGCTGCGCGGCCAGACCAATTTTGTGCGCAGCATGCTCAAGATGAACAGCGTCTACCGGCCGGAGCTGTTGCTCGCCGACCACACGCGGGCGGTCGATTATGAGATACCGCTGCCGCCGCCGCGTGCCGGGACAAAACCGGCAAGCGGCCGCTCGCTTTATGTCCACGCGCCGCGCGGGCGCGCCGGGCGCGCGATCGACGCGGCGACCGAGCGTTTTGTCGACGAAACGCGGATGGGCGCGACGCCGTAGACTGGCCGACACGCGGTGCTGTGCTGCGCGACAATCAAGTTGGAGGGGAGAAATGCTGGTCGTCGATTCGCAGATTCACATCTGGGAAAACGCCAAAATGTCGGCGCATCACCGGCAGGTTCCGACCTACGACGTTGACGACGCACTGCAGGAGATGAAAGAAGCCGGGGTCGACGCCGCGGTGCTGCACCCGCCCTCGACCCTCGGCGAGGCGGTCAACGTCCAGGCGGTCGAGGCGGTCAAGGCGCATCCCGACAGATTCTGTATCCTCGGACATTTCGACCTCGAAGCGCCGAACAAGGAGGAGATCGTCCGCAACTGGCGGCAGCGGCCGGGCATGGTCGGGTTCCGCTTCACCTTCAACCAGCCACACCAGAAGCGCTATTGGAGCGACGGCTCGCTCGACTGGTTCTGGGGAGCGTGCGAGCGCGGCGGCTATGTCGTCGGGCTGCTGGCGGGCGGCTACATGAAGGAATTCGGCGCGATCGCCGAGCGCCATCCCGGCCTCAAGATGCATATCGACCATCTCGGCCGTCATGGCGGGGGCGCCAGCGGTACCGACGACGCGGCCTGGGCCGACCTGCCGGAGATGCTGGCGCTCGCCAAACTGCCCAATGTCGGGGTCAAGATGTCGGGGGCGCCAAGCTATTCGAGCGCGCCCTACCCGTACAAGAACATCCACGGCTACCTGAAGCAGATTTTCGACGCGTTCGGGCCGAACCGCTGCTTCTGGGGCACCGACATCACTCGGATGCCGTGCAGCTACCGGCAATGCGTGACCATGTTCACCGACGAGCTGCCGTGGCTGCAGGGCCACGACAAGGAGCTGGTGATGGGACGCGCCATCTGCGAATGGCTCGGCTGGAAGCGTCCGGCGTGAAAACCGCGGTTCGCGCGCACGATTTTCAACGGCACGAAACGTGCGCCGCTGTGCCGGTGACGCGGCTGCGGAGTCTTGCTATTCTGCGGTGCAGTGATAGCCGGGGGAATGCATGATCGGTCCGCCGGGTTTGCCGCAACTGGGACGCCGCGCCTTGGCCTTCGCGGCAGGCCGCACGCGAACGCGCGCGCAACAGGACGCCTGGAAATGGGCGACCGGGCTGTATCTTGCGGGCGTTCTGGCGCATTTCAGCCATCACATGGCGATCGACCTGCCGGCCGACGGCATCGACCCGTCGCTCGGCGCCGCTCTGCACAGCGCGCCGACCAGCCTCGTCTGGCCGGTCGACGCGATCCATTCGCTGATCGACCGCACCTGACGCTGCGTCCGGGTTGACGAGGGGTGGGCGCTAGCGCCGCCTCGTATCGCCGCGCGCCCGTGCCCTCAAAATGCGGTACCACGCCGCGATTGCCAGCAGCACTGCAAGCGCCCCGATCACCAGAAAGGGCGACAGGCCGCCGCCGCTGTTGCTGCCACCGACGCGCACGGCGGCGCGCGCGACCTCGCCGGCGACATGCGCCTCGGCGGTCCACAGCCCGTCGCGGTCGGTGCCGAATTTAAACTTGCCCTCCGCATCGGTCTTGCCGGTCTTGACCACATGGCTCAAGTCACCGGGCGCGAACACGCGCACCTCCGCGCTGGCCATCGGCTTGCCGTCGGCGGTGGCGAACTGCACGGTGACCTCGTGCGTCGCGAACAAGTCGAGCGCCGCCGCCTGTCGGCACAAGAACAACGTTGCCGTGGCGATGATTAAAAGCCGCGGTATCGGCATGCGGTCACGGAACCAGGGATTGCCGGCGAAGACAATCGCCTTGGCGCGCCAACGCCGTGCCCATCGCGGTATACTCGCAGCGTCATGTCCGAGCTCGACACGCTGATCGGCCTGCTTGCCAAGCTGCCCGGCCTTGGACCGCGCTCGGCACGGCGCGCGGCGCTGCACATGATCAAGCGCCGGGAAAGCGTGATGGAGCCGCTGGCGGCGGCGTTGCGCGACGCGGCGACGGCGATCCGCCCATGCTCCGTCTGCGGCAATCTCGATACGGTCGAGCCGTGTGCGATCTGCCGCGATCCGCGCCGCGAACCCAACACGATCTGCGTCGTCGAGGACCTCGCCGACCTCTGGGCGCTGGAACGCACCGCGGCGTTTCGCGGCCGTTACCACGTGCTGGGCGGTACCCTGTCGGCGCTCGACGGGGTCGGACCCGAAGAACTCAACATCGGCGCTCTGATCGCTCGCCTGTCGCCGGGCATGGAGCTGATCCTGGCGCTGAACGCCACCGTCGACGGCCAGACCACAGCGCATTACATCGCCGACCGCGCCGCCGCGACCGGCGCCGCCGTCTCGCGCTTGGCGCAAGGCGTGCCGATCGGCGGCGAACTCGACTATCTCGACGAAGGCACGCTCACAGCCGCACTGAAGGCGCGACGCGCGGTTTAACATTAGCAGGCCGGGCCGGTGCGCAGCATCGAACCCGGGAAGCCACGAAGATGAATGGCTCGGTCAGGCTGCGCGGCGGCTGCGCACGCGCGTGCGGCCGGATTCCTCTTCCTCGAACAAATCGGCGAGGCGTTCGAGCATCACGCCGCCCAATTGCTCGGCATCGACGATGGTGACGGCGCGGCGGTAGTAGCGCGTGACGTCGTGGCCGATGCCGATCGCGGTCAGCTCGACCTCGGCGGTCTTTTCGATGTCGCGGATCACTTCGCGCAGGTGTTTTTCGAGGTAGTTGCCGGGATTGACCGACAGCGTCGAATCGTCGACCGGCGCGCCATCGGAGATCACCATCAGGATCTTGCGTTCCT
>JAFAWI010000546.1 GCA_019241915.1 Alphaproteobacteria bacterium | reverse complement strand
CCCGAGGTGGTCGTAAATGCCGCCCTGGCAGATCGCGGTCAGCGTGCGCAACACCGCATCGCGATAAGGCTGCTGCCGGGTCCGTTTCCAGGCCCGCCACAACAGCTCGAAAATGCCGCATTGCGGAAATTTCGGGGCGGTGCCGATCCCCCCGTTGAGCGGGTCGACCTCACGCAGCAGCCGTTCGGCGATGCGGTCGAACAGCGCCGGATCGATCCCATCGCCCGGTTGCGGTTTGCCCAGCGCCGCCAGCGCGTCGCGCAGCGCGGTCACGTTGTTGGCAATTTTTTCGCGGTCGCCGCGGTAGGTCTGCGCCACCCCCTCCAGCACTTGCCCAAAGCCGGGGCGGCCCCAGCGCGGCTCGGGCGGAAAATAGGTGCCGCCCCAGAACGGCTCGCCGTCCGGCGACAGGAACATCGTCAACGGCCAGCCGCCCTGTTGGCCAAGCAGCGCGAGCGCATGCTGATAAATCGCGTCGAGATCGGGCCGTTCCTCGCGGTCGACCTTGATATTGATATAGAGGTCATTCATCAGTCCCGCGATCGCGGGGTTCTCAAAGCTCTCGTGCGCCATCACATGGCACCAGTGGCATGCGGCATAGCCGATCGACAGCAGGATCGGCTTGTCCTGCGTCTTGGCCGCGGCGAGCGCTGCCTCGTCCCAGGGCTGCCAGTGCACCGGGTTGCCCTTGTGCTGGAGCAGATACGGGCTGGTTTCCTCGCCCAGGCGGTTGCGGTCCATGCTGATCCTTTCCGCCGCCGACGCGCGGCAGCGTTGCCGCAACCAGCCTCGACGCGCTAGGCTTTGCCTCGTATCTTAAACGCAATTGGGCGGGTTGCGTCAGCCACGCCACCCGATATCGCTTCCCGCAATCCGGAGACATTGATGGCAGACGATCCGCGCCTCTTCTATGACCGTCACATTTTCATGTGCAACAACGTGCGGCCCGATGGCCATCCGCGCGGCTGCTGCATGGCGCGCGCGGAAGCGGCCGGCGGCTTTGACAAGTTGCGCGGTTACGCACGGGAAAAGGCGCGGCAGATGGGGATCCAGAACGTCCGCTTCAACGCGGCCGGCTGTCTCGACCGGTGCGAGTTCGGCCCGAACCTGGTGATCTATCCGGAAGGGGTCTGGTACAAGTATGAGTCGCAGTCGGACATCGACGAAATCCTGGAAACGCATCTGAAAAACGGCGGTCGGGTGCAGCGGCTGATGCTGCAGCCGGATCAGCTCCCGCCAAAGCACTAGAGCGCCCGCACGGTATCGCATCCCGCATCTGATAGCATCTTTGCCCCGGCGACGGCCTCGGGGCGCGCCGCTGTTGCTGTCATCCGGCTGAGCGGGCCGCAAGCCGGGCCCGCCCTTGCCGCCCTTGCCGGGGCTCTGCCGCCCGCCCGCCGAGCACGGCACGTGCGGCTGCGCGACCCCCGCGACGGGATCGAGATCGACGACGGCATCGCGCTGTGGTTTCCGGCACCGCACAGCGCGACCGGCGAGGACGTTGCCGAACTTCAGGTGCATGGCGGACGCGCCGTCATCGCCTCGTTGGTCAGGGTGCTGACGCGGCTCGGGTTGCGGCTGGCCGAGCCCGGCGAATTTTCCCGCCGCGCGTTTTTCAACGGCAAGCTCGACCTGCTGCAGGCCGAGGCGATTGCCGATCTCGTCGCCGCCGAGACCGAAGCCCAGCGTCGCCAGGCGCGCCGCCAGCTCGACGGGGAGCTGGGTGCACTTTATGGCGGATGGTCGCAACGCCTGCTGCGGGCGCTGGCACACCTCGAGGCCGCGATCGATTTTCCGGACGAAGATTTGCCGCCGGCGATCGAGCAGGAAATCACGGCGGAAAGCGCCGCACTTGCCGATGAGATCGCCGGCCATCTCGCTGACGAGCGCCGCGGCGAAAGGCTGCGGGACGGGATCGCGGTGGCGATCGTCGGCCCGCCAAACGCCGGTAAATCGACGCTGCTCAACCGCTTGGCGCAACGCGAGGCGGCAATCACCTCGCCGCTTGCCGGCACCACCCGCGACGTGATCGAGGTCGCAATCGACCTCGGCGGCTATCCGGTGATCCTCGCGGATACGGCAGGGCTCCGGGAAAGCGGGGATCTTCTTGAGCAGGAAGGCCTGCGGCGCGCCGTGGCGCGCGCCCAAGCCGCCGATCTACGGCTATTCGTCTACGACGCATCGCGCCCGCAGGATGCCGCCGGCGCCGACGCATGGCCCAGCCGCGATACGATCCTTGTCGCCAACAAGGCCGAACTCGCGCCCGAGACCGCGGCGCCGCCCCACGGTTTCGCGATATCGGCGCTGAGCGGCGCCGGGATTGGCGAATTGGTCGGGTGCCTGGCGTCGCGAATCGGCCGCGATTTCGACCTTGCCGCGCCGGCGCTGACACGAGAGCGTCATCGCGCCGCGCTGGAGGAGACGTGCGCCGCGCTCGCGCGCTCGCTCGCTGCGCCGTTTGTCGAACTGCGCGCCGAGGATCTGCGGCTGGCCTGGCGCAGCCTCGGCCGGATCACCGGTGCAGCCGATGTCGAGGACCTGCTCGACGTCATCTTCGCCGATTTCTGCATCGGCAAGTGATGTTTCACGTGAAACCTCGACAGGCCGGATGCGGATTCCTAGATTGCGCGGCGATGAGTGGCGAGCTCGGGCGATACGATGTGGTGGTGGTCGGCGGCGGTCACGCCGGCTGCGAGGCCGCGGCCGCGGCGGCCCGGCTCGGGGCCCGCACGGCTCTGGTCACGCATCGGCGCGACACGATCGGCGAGATGTCGTGCAACCCGGCGATCGGCGGGCTGGCCAAGGGTCACCTGGTGCGCGAGATCGACGCGCTCGACGGCATCATGGGCCGCGCCATCGACCGCGCCGGGATTCAATTCCGCCTGCTCAACCGTAGCAAAGGGCCGGCGGTGCGCGGCCCGCGCGCGCAGGCCGACCGCAAACTGTACCGCCACGCCGTTGCCGACCTTCTCGCCGACTTTGCCAATCTCACGATAGTCGAAGGCGCGGTCGAGGACCTGCGGCTCGATGCGGCCGGCCGTGTCGCCGGGCTGCTTCTCGCCGACGGTGGCGACATCGGCGCGGCGCGGGTGGTGCTGACGACCGGCACGTTTCTGGGCGGCCTGA
>JAFAWI010000496.1 GCA_019241915.1 Alphaproteobacteria bacterium | reverse complement strand
AGCGGCCGCGCTCGGCGGCGACGAGCCGCATGACCATCTCGCCATACATCGGCGCCGCCGCGGGCGACACCTCCTGCTTTGCGCGGTGCCACAGCTCGGGGTTGTGCCAGGCGAACAGCCCATCGCGCGCCGCCTGATCGTCGAGCGCGAGCAGCGCGACGCGCTCTTCGTCGGCCATCCGGCGCAGCGCATCGTTGAAGCGCGCGATAAACCCGGCGCGCGAACCTGGAAGCCGGTGCTCGTTGCCGCCGAGCAGCGGCGGGTGCACCGGCAGCGCCAGCTGCTGGATCACCATGCAGCCGAAATTGGCGCGCGCCAGCCGCCAGCACTCGCGGACCCGCTTGCAGGTTTCGTCGAGCGCCGCATCGGCATCATGTGCGCTCGATGCCGCGCCGATGCCGGCGGCCAAATGATGCGCGTCAAGCGCCAGCAGCACGGCGTTCGGCTTGAACCGGTGCAGCCCCGAGTGCGGGCCGCTCAGCTCCTGCCAGTATTGGCCGTAGTCGTTTTCATAGGTCTCGACCCATAGGCCGCGGCGCAACGCGGCAACGCGGATCGCGGCGTGGAGATGCCCCATCGTGCTCGATCCGAGGAGCGCCAGCCGCACCGGTTTTTCGGCGAGTGGCGCCGGCGGCCCCGTCAGCGTGCGGCGCATCATCGTATCGAGCGCGCCGGTCCGCACCGCGTCGAGGCGCGCGTTTGCGAGCGCCACCGCCTCCTTCCACGCCGCATCGGCGCAGCTGCCGAGTCTGCGCAGCCGCTCGCGCCAATGCTCGACCTCGGGCAGCCAGTACAGCTCGATCATCGGCTCAACGGTCCGGGACCCGACCTGCTTCGCTCCAGCCGATAAACGCGTTCGCACAGATCGCGCCACAGCGCGAATGGCGGCTGCTGGCCGGCGACAAAATCGGTCATTCCCGGGTAGCAGCCGACATAGAGGCCGTCGTCGAGCGTCCGCAGCGTTCCCTCGGGATGCTCGGCGTCGGCCGGACGCACAAACAGCAGCGAGTTGGGCCCATACCGCCGCAGCGCCGCGAGCAGCCGCCGTGCGTCGTCGTCCGCCGCGCACGCGTCGTTCGCGTAAACGCAGATCTTCTGCGGCTCTTCCAGGTCGCCGATCAGCTTGCGCTTCAAAAACACCAGACGGCGCAATTGCTGCTGCCGAAATGCCGCCTGCTTTTCCGGCGTCGGCATCTCGCTCATCGAAACGAACGTGTGAAAGTACAGACCGTATTTTTTCATCTTCAGGATCGTCTCGTCCTGGTAACGCTCGAAATCGGTGTCCTCCGTGGTGCCGATCACCTCGAACCGCTCGTCGAGCGCCGCGATCAGCGGGTCGAGCGGCGCATAAGCGAAGCGCAGCAAGCCGAGCGGCTCCACGCCGACGGATCGCTGGACGCCGCCAAAATCGCAGCGCTCGCCGATGCTCTCGAACGACAGCATCAGCTCCTTGACGTCGATTTCGTCGTCGGCCGCCACGGCAGCAGACGCCCCGCCGGACAGGCCTTGCCGCCTCGCTTCGATCGCGTCCCGCGTCCGCTCGAACAGACCGGCGGCCTGCAGTGCCGCGCGCGCTGCTTCAAGCCGCGCCGCCGTTTCCGGCCAGTCTGCCCGGTCGGCCGCCGTCCCGACGTATTCCACCAGCAGGTCGGCGTCGTCCGGGCTTTGCCGGAGGCGCTCGGCCGCCATCGCCTCCGCTTCGGCAAGCCGACCGGTGCAACGCATCGCCTGGATCAAACCGATATGTGCCTCGCGCCGCCCCGGCTCGGCGGCCAGCACGCCTCGCCACCGGGTCAGCGCGCTGTCCCAGGCGCCCCGGTTGACCGCAATCCAGGCGCTTTCGGCCTGCACGTCGGCATTGGCGGGAAAACGAACCAAAGCTTCGGCTGCCATCGCCTCGGCCGCGTCGAAGCGGCCCAGGTTCCACAAGGCGCGGATCGCCCACAGGTAGCCATCGATGCGCTCCGGCGCCCGCGACCGCACCGCCGCCCACCAGCGCAGCGCCTCGTCCCAGCGCTCGCGCATCGTTGCGATCCAGCCATATTGGGCGAGCACGTCGGGGTTCTCCGGAAATCGCGCGAAGGCGTCGGCCGCCGCCTGCTCCGCGGCGTCGAGCTGCCCGGCCTGCCACAGCGCCTGGATCGGCCAGACATAACCTTCGGTCCGCTCGGGGAAGTCGCGGCGCAGGCGCTGCCACAGACGCAGCGCTGCGTCCCAGTCGCGGCGTCCCATCGCGGCCCAGGCTTCGCCGGCCATCTCGTCGGCCGTGACCAGCGGATATTCGATCGTATCGGCCACCAACTCCTCGCTGTGCCCCGCTGCGCCGCGGCGTCGCGCTGCAAGGCTACAGCCAACAGATTAATCCAGTTTTGCCGGCGGTGCAGCCCGGCCGCGCTCCGCGGCGGCGCGCGAAACCGCGGGGCTGGCCCGCGCGGGAACGCCGCGCCTATAGTCGCACCGACGCTTGCCTTGCGAAGGGATCTGGTCATGCCGAGCTTCGAGCACCACCGCGCGCAAATCTATTACGAGGAGTTCGGCAGCGGCTTCCCGATCCTGACCTTCGCCCCGGCAGGCTTGCAATCGGTGATCGATGTCTGGGGCCAGTCTTCGGCGCCGATCAACCCGACGACCGAATTCGCCGCCGACTACCGCGTCATCGCAATGGACCAGCGCAATGCCGGCGGCAAGTCGCGCGCGCCGATCACCGCCCAGGACGGCTGGGACAGCTACACCGCCGACCACATCGCGGTGCTCGACCATCTGCGCATCGACAAGTGCCACCTCTACGGCCAATGCATCGGCGGTTCGTTTATCGTCAACATGCTGAAGCTCCACCCGGAACGGGTGCAGAGTGCGGTGCTGGCGCAGCCGATCGGCCGGGTCGGCCCGATGGCGCCGGGACGTCCGGCGCGCTTCAACGCTTGGGCCGAGACGCTGAAGGACCATCCCGAGGCCACCGAAGCAGTGCTCGACAGCTTCTGCCGGAACCTTTACGCGCCTGGCTTCGTCTACTGCGCCGACCGCGATTTTGTGACGACCATCAAGACGCCGTGCATGCTGCTCGCCGGCAACGACGAAGCGCATCCGTGGCCGATTTCGGAGGAG
>JAFAWI010000072.1 GCA_019241915.1 Alphaproteobacteria bacterium | reverse complement strand
CAGCGAACGACCCGGGTGCAGGTGGAACCGCTCGAACCGGGTCTCGGGCAGCGGCCAGTCCGCCGCCTCGCGCCAAAAACCGCCATGGTCGAGCCGTCCATCGCGGTTGCGCCGTCCCGCGCCGCCGCCCATCACGAAAACGCGCACTGCCGGTTCGGCGGCAACGCCGTTATCGATGCCTTTGACCCAGCAGTCGAACCAGCGCCGCCGTGCGGCGAAAAAATCCGGCGCCAGGTTGCCGTCGAGCGGCGCCTTGTCGCCGAAATCGACGTCGCCGGCAAACGACAGCGAGCGGTCGCCATGCGTCCACGGGCCGATAATCAACCGCACCGGCCCGCGCTTGCGCGGTGCAAGGCCGGCATAATTCTCCATCGCGGTCCGTGCGTAAGGGTCGTACCAGCCCGAAAGGTGCACCATCGGCAGATCGGCATAGGTGTCGTAAGACCCCTCGGCATAGAGGCCCGGCTGCTTCCAGAATTCGTCGAACGCGCCGTGCGACCACTGCTCGAACAGGTAGTCCTCGTATTCGGGCGCGGCTCTGAGCGGCGAATCGCCGAGGCGCCACGGCATCCGGGCAATCCAGCCGGCGATGTCCTCGGCGGCGAGCGCGGCCTTGACCGCCGGGTCGCGCGCATCGGCGAGCGCGTTGCGATAGGCCCAGGTCGCCTGTTTCAGATCGAACGCGCCGCCGTGCCGGATGCCGCTGCGATAGGCGTTCGAGAACCCTCCGCAATCGACGTATTGCGCGGCCAGCCCCGGCGGGTCGAGGCAGCCGAGCGCCATCTGCGCATGCGCCGCGTAGCTGAGCCCCATCGTCGCGATGCGGCCGTTGCACCAGGGCTGCTCGACGAGCCAGGCGCAGGTGTCGTAACCGTCCGCCGCCTCGCTCAGATATTTGGTAAAGCCGCCTTCGGAGCGGTAGCGGCCGCGGCAGTCCTGGTAGGCGAGCGCATAGCCGGCATCGACAAAATAGCGCGCGACCGCCTCGCGCGAGCGGGGCGCAGCGTCGCCGGCGGCGGTCTCCGACCGGCTGGCGGCCGTTTTGTCGTAAGGGGTGCGTTCGAGAATCACCGGGAATCGGCCCGCCCCGTCGGGCCGGTAGAGGTCGGTGGCGAGCCGCACGCCGTCGCGCGCCGCGACCATTACGTCGCGCTCGACAATCATACCTCGTCGCTGCGGTACATCGGCGCCCTCCCTTGCCCGCCGCCGGTGTTTCGGCTAATCCTCGCCGCGGCTTCGGTCGTGGCGACGGGCGCGTAGCTCAGCGGGAGAGCACTACGTTGACATCGTAGGGGTCACTGGTTCAATCCCAGCCGCGCCCACCACGAACACAAGCGAACGGATCGCGCCGAGGAGTGGCGGAATGCGGCTGGCGACGACAGCGGTGGTGGCGGCAGGTCTGGCGGCGGCCGTTTCCGGCTGCACCGCGGTCGATGCGGAGGACGCGACCAACCGCGCGGTCGCCGGCGGCGCGCTGGGCGCGACGCTCGGCGCCGGGCTCGGCGCCACCTTGGCGATCAACCCGCTGCTCGGCGCGGCCTACGGCGCCAAAACCGGAGCCGTGCTCGGCGCCGCGGTCGGCGCGGCGACCGCCGCACCGACCCCGACCTACGAGCCGATCGCGATCCCCGCCGAGGCGGTCGTCCCGGGGTTCTACGACAGCTGGCCGCCGGCCTATCACCGGCCGCCCAACAACCCCGAAACGCAGTCGCCGGCCGCCGGCTGACCGAGGGCCCGCGCCGCGGGCCGAACCGATGCCGCTTTTCGCCATCCCGTTCCCGGCCATCGATCCGGTTGCGGTCGGGTTCGGCCCGTTCGCGATCCGCTGGTACGCGCTCGCCTATATCGTCGGGCTGATCACCGGCTGGCGCTATTGCCTGGCGCTCACCGGCCGGCCGCCCAATCTGGTTGCCCGGCGGGACATCGACGATTTTCTCGTCTGGGCAACGCTCGGCGTCGTGCTCGGCGGTCGCGCCGGGTTCGTGCTGTTCTACAACCTGCCGTATTATGTCGAGCATCCGCTCCAGGTGTTCGAGCTGTGGCATGGCGGCATGTCGTTTCACGGCGGCGCGCTCGGGGTGACCATCGCCATCGTGCTGTTTGCGCGGAGGAGGGGGCTCCCGGTCTTCGCGCTCGCGGACATTGTCATCGAGGCAGTGCCGATCGGGCTGTTCTTCGGCCGCATCGCCAATTTCATCAACGACGAGCTGTGGGGGCGGCCGAGCGATCTGCCGTGGGCCGTCGTCTTCCCCAACGGCGGCAACATTCCGCGCCACCCGAGCCAGCTTTACGAGGCGGCCTGCGAAGGCATCCTGCTGTTCCTCGTGCTGCTCGCCGCCGAGCGGCAGGGCGCGCGGCGGCGGCCGGGGACCGAGACCGGCCTCTTCCTGATCGGCTATGCCATCGCGCGCATGTCGGGCGAATTGTTCCGCCAGCCCGACGCGCAGCTCGGCTTCCTGTTCTTCCTCGGCTCGCTTGGGGTGACGATGGGTCAGCTGCTGTCGGTGCCGGTACTGATCGCGGGCGCGATGGTGATCTGGTGGGCGCGGCAGAAACCGGCAGCGGCAGCCGTCCGGCGGTGAGCCGCTCACCGCTCGCCGCACGGCTCGTCCGGCACATCCGG
>JAFAWI010000512.1 GCA_019241915.1 Alphaproteobacteria bacterium | reverse complement strand
ATTTTATCGGGCTCGACACGGCGCTGTCCGTCATGCAGGTGCTCTACGAGGGCTTGGCGGACAGCAAGTACCGACCCTGCCCGCTGCTGGTCAAATACGTCGAGGCGGGCTGGCTCGGCCGCAAGACCGACCGCGGCTTCTACGACTACCGCGGCGACACCCCGGTCCCAACCCGCTAGCTGCATCACCCAATTTCCGCTGGCAGGCGCCGGCCTACACCCGATCCCCGTCCCGGCTCCCCATCCCCAGCACCACATCCCCTCATCCTGCGGTGCCCGGCGAAAGCCGGAGCCTCGAAGGACGCACCCAGCCCGCCGCCCCGCGAAAACTTGCCGCCCTCGGGCCATTCCGCTAACAATCCGTCACATTGCTGTGCTAGTCGGGCCCTGCTGTTCGGGATCGACAAGAGCAAGATGTGGTGGGTGCATGCTCGATAGCTGCCCGGCTCTGGTGCTCAACGCGGATTTCCGCCCGCTCTCATACTTTCCGCTGTCGCTGTGGTCGTGGCAGGACGCGGTCAAGGCGGTGTTCCTCGAGCGCGTCTTTATCGTCGACCATTACGACACCTATGTGCGCAGCCCGTCGCTGGAGATGCGGCTGCCTAGCGTCATCGCGCTCAAGGAATACGTCCAGGCGGCGCGCAACCCGGCCTTCACCCGGTTCAACGTGTTCCTGCGCGACCGCTTCTCGTGCCAGTACTGCGGCGAGCCGTTCCCGTCGCATGACCTGACCTTCGACCACGTTGTGCCGCGCTCCAAGGGCGGCAAGACGATCTGGGCCAATGTCGTCACCGCCTGCTCGGTGTGCAACCTGCTGAAGGGGAACCGCCTGCCGCAGCAGAGCGGCATGTACCCGCGCCATCGGCCAGTGCAGCCGTCGAGTTTTATGCTGCAGGAAAACGGCCGCGCCTTTCCGCCCAACTACCTGCACGATTCCTGGCGCGACTACCTCTACTGGGACACCGAACTGGAGCAGAGCTGAGGCCCGGCCTGGCCCTGGCCGCTCAGAGGTAGGTCAGGCGCGCTCTTTTTCGAGCTGGACGACGCGGTCGTTCCATACCACCACCGACAGGCGTTCGGCGGCGAGGTTGCTCGATTGCGGCGCCCAGCGCCGACCGCGGCGCGCGGCAGCCGGCGAGGTCGACGGCACCCATTTGACCTGCACCACCGAACGGCGCCGGCCGGCCTGGTACGACCCGACGGCGACGACGACCAGAGTCAGCACATAGCCGACCGCCTCGCCGAGCAGCCAGCGGCCGAGTGCGGGGTCGTACGGCGCCGGCGCAGCGGCCACCGCGCCGCCTTCGTTGGGCACCGCGGTCATTGCCGCATAGCGTGTCTCGAAGGCGGCGATCGCCGCCTGCTGCGCGCGGTATTCGGCGATATCGTGCAGCGTCTTGACCGCGCCCACCACGCACCAGGCGACGAGAAACAACAGCGCCAGGACATCGCGCCACGAGATACGGACCGTCGCCGCTGCCTCGGACTCCGCGACCCGCCGCGATGAACCCACGCGCCTCTCCCGTGACCGCACGCGAATGGTTGTGAGCGCCGCCGCCGCCAAGCGCCACGCAGGCGAAATTTGTGAATGGCTACAAGGCGCAGGGCCGCACCGCGGGCAGCCGGAGGCGGCGCTTTCTGGCGAATCGTGCGGGCGAAACCGCTATGCTGGCCGCGGCTTGGCGGGCGGGGAGGAGCGAAACGTGCCGTTGTCGGGAATTCGGGTGGTCGATCTGACGCGCATCCTCGCCGGCCCGTTCTGCACGATGCTGCTTGCCGACATGGGCGCCGAGGTCGTCAAGATCGAGACGCCGGGGCAGGGCGACCCGCTGCGCGGGCAGGGTGCGATCCGCGACGGTCTGTCGTGGTACTTCGCCGCCTTCAACCGCAACAAGAAGTCGGTGACCTTGAACCTGCGCAGCGACGCGGGCCGCGCCGCGCTCGCCCGGCTGATCGCCGAGAGCGACGTACTGGTCGAGAACTACCGGCCCGGCGTGCTTGCCGCGATGGGCTTCGACCCGGCGCGGCTCGACGCGCTCAACCCCGGCCTCGTGACCTGCTCGCTGAGCGGCTTTGGCGACAGCGGTCCCTATCGCGACCGGCCGTCGTTCGACTTCATCGCCCAGGCGATGAGCGGGTTTATGAGTGTCACCGGCGAGGCGGGCGGCGGCCCGCTGCGGGCCGGCCCGCCGATCGCCGACCTCGTCTGCGGCCTCTACGGCGCGCTCGGCGTCTGCGCCGGTCTGGTGCGCAAGGGCCGCACCGGGCGCGGCGACCGCATCGGCGCCAGCCTCAACAACGGTCTGATCAGCCTGCTCGCATTTCTCGCCGCCAACCATTTCGCGACCGGCGAAGAGCCCGGCCGTACCGGCAACGACCATGCGATCGTCGCGCCCTACGGCATGTTCCGCACCGCCGACGGCGAGGTCGCGCTGGCGCCGAGCCAGGAGCAGAGCTACCAGCGGCTGGTCGACGCGCTCGCCATGCCCGGGCTGCGCGCCGACCCGCGCTTTGCGAGCAATGACCTGCGGGTCAGGAACCGCGCCGCGATCAACGCCGCGATCGAGACGCGACTCGCCACCGCCGGCACCAACCATTGGATCGCCGTGCTCAACGAGGCCGGTGTGCCGTGCGGCCGGATCATGGGGCTGGCCGAGGTTTTCGCCGACCCGCAGGTGCTCGACCAGCAGATGGTGCTGACCCAGCATCACCCCGGCCACGGCGACATCCGGATGCTCGGTTTCCCGGTCAAGTTCGCCGAGGCGGCGTGCGAGCTGCGCCGTCCCGCGCCCGAACTCGGCGCCGACACCGACGCGGTGCTCGCCGCCCTGGGTTATGCCGCCGACGAGATCGCCCGCCTCCGTGCGGCCGGCGCGGTTTAGATCTCGCGCGCCGCCTCGCGCCGCAGCGGTTCGACAACGATCGGCGCATAAAGCGCCATCACATCGGTGGCGAACTGGATGTCGGTCTCGGTCTCGGCGCGCACCAGCACCGCGGTTTCGCCGTTCTTGATGTAACGCGCGAAGTTCTTCTCGACATCGCCCAGAACCAGCGGATCGACCGACAGCGCGGCGGTCTCGTCATGCACCGAGGCGGGCGCCGGCGCGATCTCGCGCAGCACGACGATCGACAGGTCGCGTTCGGGCACGCCCTCGGTGTGCAGCCGGTTGCGCGCGTCCAGCGCCAAGCCGCGCGACTCGAATATCCCGACGACGATTTGCCCAGCCATCCGACCCTCCTCGCTAGCCGCTTCCGCGGGCGCCCGAACGTGCGCTCGGTGCGTGCATTGTCAACGAGAGGGGCGCGTCAAGGTTCATATGCGCTCGGACAGCCAGATCGCGACGCGTGCGCCGGTCTTGATCGCCGCCGACAGCAGGTCGTAACCGGGAGCCAGCATCGCCTCCTGCGCCAGGGCTGCGTCGCGGTGCGCGATTTCGTCGGCGCGCGCTGCGGCGATCGTCTCGGCGAGTTCGGGGTCGCTGCCGGCGAGCCGCTCGGCCTGCCGCGCATAATGCCGGTCGATCACTTCCTCGACCGCGACCGTGCAGGCCATCGCGGCGCGGTCGCCGAGCGCGGCGGTCGCCGCGCCGAGCACATAACCGGCGACATGCCACAGCGGCGACAGCGCGGTCGGCCGCACCCGCCGCTCGGCCATCAGCCGATCGAATTGGGCGAGGTGCCGGTTCTCCTGTTCGGCCATCTCGCGCACGGCACCGGCGCCGCGGCCGTGCCGCAGGACCGCCAGCTGCCCCCGGTAGATGCGGGTCGCGCCGTATTCGCCGGCCTGGTCGACCCGGATCATGCGCGCGGCGTCGTCCGCGGCGCCGCGGTCGCCGGGCAGGTACGGCGGCCGCGCGCCCATCAGACCGCGACCTGTTGCAGGCGCCGATGGCGCGCCGCGGCGATGCAAAACGCCGCCATGCCGAGCGAGGCGAGCAGGTTCCAGCCGGCGAGCGAAATGCCGACCAGCGACCATTGCACCTGGTCGCACAGCACCGGCTGCTTGCCGATGAGCTGCGCGCGCAGCGCGTCGACGTTACCCGCATCGGCGCCGCCGGCGGTGCAGGCGGTCGGCCCGGCAAACCAATGCTGCTCGACTCCGACATGGTAGAACGCCAGCCCGGCGCCGGCGAGAAACACCAGCCCCAGCAGCACCGCGATAAGGCTCATCGGGTGCCGCTCGCCGGCCGCCAGCGCGATGGCCGAGACGATGATCGCAACGCGCCACGGCCAGCGTTGCAGCAGGCACAATTCGCACGGGCTGAGGCCGCCCCAGTATTGCGACGCCATCGCTACGCCGAGCACGCCGAGGCTGGCCGCCAGCACGATGGCGGCAAAGCGGCGCGCCGTCAGCCGGGATATTGCTGCCATGCGGTCATAGATAGCGAATGACCAGGAACCCGCCAACCAGGCACACCGCAAAGGCGCCCGTCACCAGCATCAGCCGTTTTTCGATGAAGTCGCGCACCGCCGGACCAAACCACCATAGCAGTGCCGCCACGAGAAAAAACCGGATGCTGCGCGAGACGATCGAGGCGCCGATAAATGCCCAGATGTCGAAATGCGCGACCCCGCTCGCGATCGTCACCAGCTTGTAAGGAATGGGGGTAATCCCCTTGAGGATGATGATCCACACGCCCCATTCGTCAAAACCCGCCTTGAGCGCATCGTAACGGTGCATCGCGCCGTAGAATTCGAGGATCGGCCGGCCGACAAGATCGAAACCCCAATAACCGATCGCGTAGCCGACCATCCCGCCGGCAACCGACGACAGCGTGCAGATCGCGGCCAGCCGCCACGCGTCGCGCGGCCGCGCCAGGATCATCGGGATCAGCAGAATGTCGCCGGGGATCGGAAAGAACGAGCTCTCGGCAAAGCTGATCGCGATCAGCGCTGCCATCGCGTTCGGGCCGGCGGCGAGCTGGATCATCCGGTCGTAAATGTGCTTCAGCATCGCACTGCCACCCTACCCGGCACCCTTCGTACCCCGACGACGTTGAGATTTCGATAGCGAATGCCGCACGCCTGGGCATTATCGCAGTCGGCGTTTTGCCGCAGCGTGGAGGAGGGCGATGGCGCCGCGGGTCGATTCGGTCGCATCGGGCGACGCATTGCCGGAGCGCGCCGACGTGGTGATCGTCGGCGGCGGCATCATCGGCGCCAGCGCCGCGCTGTTCCTCGCGCAAAAGGGCGTCAGCGTCGCGCTCTGCGAAAAGGGCCACATCGCCGGCGAGCAGTCGAGCCGCAATTGGGGCTGGTGCCGCAAGATGGTGCGCGACCCGCGCGAGCTGCCGCTGATCATCGAGAGCCTGCGGCTGTGGGAGCGAATGAACGAGACGGTCGAAGCCGAGACCGGTTTCCGCACCTGCGGCATCATGTATCTCGCCGACAGCGCCGCCGACCTCGCCCAGCTCGAAACTTGGCTCGACCATGCGCGCGAGTATCAGCTCGACACGCACGCGATCGGCGCCGCCGAGGTCGCCGAGCGGCTGCCTGGCCTGACGAAGAAATGGGCCGGGGCGCTCTACACGCCGAGCGACGGCAAAGGCGAGCCCGAGCTCGCCGCGCCGGCGATCGCGGCGGCTGCGCAGCGCGCCGGCGCCGCGCTCGTCCAGCACTGCGCGGTGCGCGGCATCGAGACCGCGGCCGGCCGCGTCGCCGGGGTCGTCACCGAAAAGGGCCGCATCCCTTGCGACGCGGTGGTGCTGGCGGGCGGCTCCTGGTCGCGCCTCTTCTGCGGCAACCTCGGCGTCGAGCTGCCGCAGCTCAAGGTGCTGGGTTCGGTGATGCGCACCGAAAGGCTCGACGGTGGCCCGGAAGTCTCCGCGTCCGGCGGGCGCTTCGGCTACCGCAAGCGGATGGACGGCGGCTACACGATCTCGACCCTTGGGGTCAGGACGATCGACATCGTCCCGGACAGCTTTCGGCTGGCGCCCGAGTATTTGCCCGCGGTGCGCATCCACTGGCGGAAGCTGCGCTTCCGCTTCGGCGCCAAGTTTGCCGAGGAATGGCGCATGAAGCGGCGCTGGAGCCTCGACGAGCCGACCCCGTTCGAGGCGGTACGCACGCTCGATCCGGAACCCGACCCGGTCATCCTCGACCGGGCGCGCGACAGCATCGCCGAGTCGTTTCCGATCTTCCGCAACGCCAGGATCGCCGAGACCTGGGGCGGCATGATGGATGTGATGCCCGACGCGATCCCGGTGATCTCGGCGGTCGACGCGCTGCCCGGCTTCTTTATCGCCACCGGGTTCTCAGGGCACGGCTTTGGCATCGGCCCCGGTGCCGGGCGGCTCGTCGCCGACATGGTTGCCGGCGGCCCGACCATTGTCGACCCCACGCCGTTCCGCCTCTCGCGCTTTACCGACGGCTCAAACCCGCGGCCGCACCCGATGGCGAGCTGACCGGTCTGCACAAAGGATAGGGGGTCAGGAGGAAAGGGTATGAGCGAATACGAACACATCCTCGTCGAGAGGGAGGACGGCGTCGCCATCCTGACGATGAACCGGCCCGACAAGCTCAACGCGATGAACCGCAAGCTGTCGGCCGAACTGCGTGACGCGGTGCAGGCGGCCGACGCCGACGACGGCATCGGCTGCATCGTCATCACCGGCGCGGGGCGCGCGTTCTCGGCCGGCGGCGATATCCACGAGCAGCGCGAGGACGACCGCAAGCTCAGCGATGCCGAGCAGGATGCCCGCCGCACCCGCGGCGGCTTCGAGATCGCCGCCAGTGCCAAGCCGACGATCGGCATGATCAACGGGCTCGCCTATGGCGGCGCCGGGGTGCTGGCCTCATCGCTCGACATGCGGATCGGCTGCGAGGATTCCAAATTCCGCTTCCTGGCCGCCGCCTACGGCCGGATCAACAGCACCTGGACGTTGCCCAACCAGGTCGGCTGGCCGATGGCCAAGGAGCTGCTGTTCTCGGCGCGCGTCGTCGAGGCCGAGGAGGCGTACCGCATCGGCCTCTTGAACCATCTGGTGCCGCGCGACCGGCTGCGCGACAAGACGATGGAGCTGGCGCGCACCATCGCCGCCAACAACCGGGCCGCCGTAATCGGTATCAAGCAATTGATGCTCAAGCAGATGAGCCAGAACCTCGAAGAGCAATACGAGGCCGAGCGGCACTTCACGACCCACGTCGTGCGCGGCGCCAAGGCGGAGGAGGCGTTCCCCGAGTTCATTGCGCGGCGCGGCCGGCCGCTTTCGTGAACGCCCGCCGCGGCGGCGATGCGGAAGCTGTCGCGGCGTGCGCTGTTCGCCGCGTTGGCCGCCGGCGCCGCCGCCACGGCTCGGGCCGAGGACGCCGCCAAAATCGCGCAGGCCGAAGTCCAGTACCAGCCCATGCCGAAAGGCATGTTCAGCTGCGCGCAATGCACGCTGTTCGTCAAGCCGAACGCCTGCAAAGTCGTCGCCGGCTCGATCAGCCCCTCCGGATGGTGCAAGCTGTTCGACATGGCCGATTGACGAGCCGGCAGAGGGTTCTTCATTTCGGCCAAGCGCAGGCAGCAGGGCTGTCGCACAGCCGCTCGAGATCCACCTCCAGCGGCAGAAACCAGATCGGCGCGGTCATCTTGAGCGGCAGCAGCCGCGCATCGTCGGACAACGTCAGAGCAACCGGGCGCGGCGCGTCGTCGGGGTCGCCGTCCTCGCTGGTTTGGCCTTTGAACCCGGCGATCGCGCGCAGGGTCAGCGCCAGGTGGATGCCGGGATCTCGCGGGTCGGGCGGCAGGCGCTTGCCGATCGTGTCGAACCGGCGCGCGCCGTCGTAGACCGGCAGCGTGAATGCGGTGTCGCCGCGACGCACGGCGTCGCGGATCGCGGTCACCGCGCTGAGCGGGTCGATGACGCCGCGGCGAAACGGCTCGGCGAGGATGCGCTGGTGGCTGGTGTCGCCCGGGCCGCGCTCGGCCAGCGTCGAGCCGCCCTCGGCGGTGAAGGCCATACGCAGGCGTTTGCCTTTCTGTTTGCGCAGGTCGTAATCGGCGTCGAACCGCGCCGGCCGCAGCACTGCGCCGGCGAGCTTGCCTTCGGCGACCGCGCTGCCGCGGAAGCGGATGACGAGCCACGGCAGGCCCTCGCTGGTGACCGCGATGTCGTTGCGGTAGAAGCCGCCGCCTTCATGCAGCGTCAGGCGGATGTGGCCGGCCGGCAGACCCGCCCACTCGGCCCGGTACAGCGCGGTGAGGTCGCCGGCGCGGGCCGCCCCCGACAGCGCCAGTAGGGTGGCCAACAGGGCGGCGGCCCGGCAGATGGCGGTGCTCACCGGCCTTCACCCTCCCACGCCGCGCGTGGGCCCCTCCCTCTCCCCGCTTGCGGCGCGAGGGATTTTGCAGCGCCGCTTGCCTACTGCAGGCGCGCGATGCCGAGAGCTTCGCCGAAGCGGGCGGCGCAGGCGAGCGGGTCGCCGTATTTGCGGTGCACCGCGGTGTGGTGCGCGCAGGCGAGCAGCAGCCGGTCGCGGTTGTGCGCCTGGTTCTTCTGCCAGTCCTCGATCAGCACCTGGCCGATCTCCTGGTTGTGCGGGTCGTTGCCCATCCGCGCCGCGAGCAGCGCGAGGCGCTGGACCAGCGGGCCGCGATCCTTCTGTGTTTCGAGATAGGCCTGGGTCCAGTCGACACTGGCCTTGCCGTCGAGCGCCAACACCGCCTGGTCGATCCGGTCGAGGAGCTGCGCGCCGCTCATCGTTGCCGCGGCGGCGGGCGCCTCGGGCCGGTTCGGCTTGGCGTCGTCGATGCCGATCTGGTGCCATGCGGCGCGGTTGAGGTACGAGGCGGCGGTGTAGAGCAGCTTCACCTGCTGCTTGTGCCGGAAGTTGTCGAGGTACCAGGCCAGCACGTTGAGGTACTCGAAGCAGTGCTGCGGCAGCGAGAAATTGTTGACCCCGCGGGTTTCGAGGATCACCTGCGCCGAGGCGACCTGGAACGCGTCGACGATGCGGCGCGGGCTTTTGCCTTCCTTGAGCAGCCGGGTCAGCACGTGCAGATAGGCCGGCTCGGGCTGGCGGATCAGCGCCTGCTCCAGCTCGTCCTGCTCTTCGGCCGACAGCGGCAGCTTGTTGTTGGCGAGGATCTCGTCCTCGGCCTTGGTCGCGCCGCCATAGGGGATCGCCGAGATCGTCGCGCCTTCGAGAAAGATCTGCACCGCGTTGCACGCCATCTCGTAGGTCGAATACCAGCGCGGGCCGACCGCGATGTCGAGCGCGCCGGCATAGACCACGTCGTGCGCGTTGTCCCAGCCGAGGAAATTGCCGAGATCGACCGTGGCGCGGGCGCGGAACGCCTTGTGCCCGGTGGTGTAGGAGCGGTTGTAGAGCGCGCGGTCCTGCACATCGATCAGCCCGGCATGGACCAGCTGCGCCAGCACCTCCTTGCGCTCGGCCGGGTTCTGCATCAGCCCGAGGAAGACGCGATAGGCCTCGAGCACGTTGCCGCGGTGCACCAAGGTCATCCAGTGGTCGAGCCGCTCCTGCAGCGGGCCCGACAGCACTTCCGGCTCCTGGTCGGCCCATGGCGCGACCGGCATCGGCGGCGGGCCGGGCGGCATCGACCAGCCCGGCGCGCGCGCGTAATGGCCTGGCGCCTTCAGGATTTTCTGGTTCCAGATGTCGAGCCCGGTCGGGATGTACCAGACGGTCTGCGCGTAGGGCAGCGCGGCGCAATCCTGCGGCACCATGCGGCTCAGCTGGGTCGCGGCGCGCGCCGACAACAGGCAATGGTCGTTGTTGACGAAGTTGACGTAGCCGTCGTCGATCCGCTCGTGATACGGCACATGCGTGTAGGGCGCGTGGATGCGCACCCCCTCGGCGACGATCTCGGTCATCGGGCGGCCGGCGCGCACCAGATGGTAATAAACGTCGCTCGCGCCTTTCTGGTCGCGGTCGAGAATGCGCTCTTCAAGCTTGTCGTAAAGCGCCTGAGGCTTTCCCGAGTTGCTGAGCGTCGATTGCGGCTGCGCGGCCATCGCGGACGTCCTTCTTCGTGATCGTGCGCGCACAATGCCCGCAAATGGTCGGGCCGGCAACGCCGCGCGCCGCCAAGCAAGCCGCCCTGCGCCGGGCGCATGCCCGCGTCCGCTGCCGGGCCGCGGACGCCGGTTGCGGGGATGACGGTGGTGTTCGCTCCGAGAGGGGTCGCTTTTACGCGGCGCGCGGGGTCGGGGTGGGTTCGGCGACGGCCAGGGTGCGGCGCAGCCGCTCGCGGGCGCGGGCGAGGCGGGAGCGCAGCGTGCCGCCGGAAATGCGCAGCACCGCGGCGGTCTCGCTGTTGGAGAGGCCTTCGAGGCCGATCAGCAGGATCGCGGCGCGCTGCTCTTCGGCGAGCTGGCCGATCGCGCAGTCGAGGTCGGAGAGGGTCAACAAGGCGCGCGGGTCGCGCGGCGTCGCGGCGGGCAGGGTCAGCTGGCGGAACGGGTTGCCGCGCAGATCGTGCAGGATCGTCAAGAGCCAGACGCGGAGGCCGCCGGGGGGGCAGCGCCGCTGCTGCGCCAGGGCCTCGCGCACGGTATCCTCGACGAGGTCGGCCGCGACGTCGGGGTCGCGGGTGAGGGCGGTGGCGTAGCGCAAGAGCTTGGGCAGCGCTTCCTGAAGCAGCAGGTGAAAATCGAACATCGCGGGCTCCCCTCCTGGGCGGCCATTGTCTTGTCGTTGCCGCGCACCCTAGCGAGCCTCTGTAAGCGGCGAATGTACGGCCTGTCCGGCTTGGTAAAAAATTGTAAGGGAACCGCCGCAGCCGCCGCACTCCGGACACAAACGACGGCGGTTCGCGGGCGAGGGGCGGTGTAGGGTGGATAAGCGCAGCGCCATCCACCGCCCGGGGTCGGCCATGTCGTGGCGGGTTACGCTGCGCTAAGCCGCCCTAGAGGGTGCGGGCGCGGGACGTAGCGGGGGCCCGCATGTCGTGGCGGGTTACGCTGCGCTAACCCGCCCTACAGGTGCTACAGGGGGGCGGATCGTGCGGCGTTCGCAATAACAGGAGGTGCACCTGCTGTTATCCTCCTGTTACCGGCCGGCGGAACAGGAGGCGCCCTCCTCCAGTTTTCGACCGGAACTGGCGGTGGATCATCCATGGCTGCACCTTGTAACCCCCGCGTCACCTAAGCTTGCAAATCAATGATCACCACAGAGACAATGAGGCGGTGAGGGGGCGGCACAGCTCGACCTCTCGGTGTCTCACTGCCTCTGTGGTGCAAATCGTTTTGACGCTGCGCGCCGGATTC
>JAFAWI010000462.1 GCA_019241915.1 Alphaproteobacteria bacterium | reverse complement strand
GGCGCGCGACCGCGTGCTCGCCACCAAGACTGAGGAGCGTGGCCTCGTCATCGTCCATACCGGCGCCGGCAAGGGCAAATCGACCGCGGCGTTCGGTATGGTTTTGCGCTGCATCGGCCATGGGATGCGGGTTGGGGTGGTGCAGTTCGTCAAGGGCGCCTGGGGCACCGGGGAGCGCGACGCACTGGCGAAATTCCCCGACCTCGTCACCTGCCGCGCGATGGGCGAGGGCTTTACCTGGGATACGCAGGACCGCGCGCGCGACATCGCGGCCGCCCGTGCCGCGTGGGAGGCCGCCAAGGCGATGATCGGCGATCCGTCTTACGGCATGGTGCTGCTCGACGAGCTCAATATCGTGCTGCGCTACGATTATCTGCCGCTCGACGAGGTGCTGGCGGCGCTACGCGCCAAGCCGCGCGACCTGCACGTCGTCGTCACCGGCCGCAACGCCAAACCCGAGCTGATCGAACTGGCCGACCTCGTCACCGAAATGACCCTGGTCAAGCACCCGTTCCGCGCCGGTGTGAAGGCGCAGAAAGGCATCGAGTTTTGAAGCTGCCGCCCCTCACCCGTCTCCGGGCTGCGCCCGGAGCCAACCTCTCCCGCAATGCGGGGGAGGGGCGGACCGCCCCGGTTTTTAAGTCCCTCTGCCGTATTACGGGAGAGGGAGGGCGCCATCGCACAGCGATGGGAGGCTGAGGGTGACTCGGGCGCTGATGATCCAAGGCACGGGCAGCGATGTCGGCAAGTCGCTGATCGTCGCCGGGCTGTGCCGCGCCTTCACGCGGCAGGGGCTGCGGGTGCGGCCGTTCAAGCCGCAGAACATGTCGAACAACGCTGCGGTTGCCGACGACGGCGGCGAAATCGGCCGCGCCCAGGCGCTGCAAGCACGCGCTTGCGGCGTCCCCGCGACGGTCGAGAT
This sequence comes from Alphaproteobacteria bacterium, assembly GCA_019241915.1. Lineage (GTDB taxonomy): Bacteria > Pseudomonadota > Alphaproteobacteria > ATCC43930 > CGMCC-115725 > DATARH01. The sequence continues at coordinate 1,324 of JAFAWI010000462.1, read as the reverse complement.
GAACCCGGTCCTGCTGAAGCCGCAGGCCGCGCATTCGGCGCAGATCGTGCTGGGCGGCAAGGTGTTGCGGGCCGCCTCGGCGCGCGAATACCGCGCCTTAGCGCCATCGCTGCTGCCCGCCGTGCTCGATGCCTTCGCGCGGGTGTCGGCCGAAGCCGACCTGGTACTGGTGGAGGGGGCGGGAAGCCCGGCGGAGGTCAATCTGCGCGCCGGCGACATCGCCAATATGGGCTTTGCCGAGGCTGCCGACGTCCCGGTGGCGCTGGTCGGCGACATCGACCGCGGTGGCGTCATCGCCCAACTGGTCGGCACGCACGCGCTGCTGTCGCCTGCCGAGCGCGCGCGGCTCGCCGGCTTTATCGTCAACAAGTTCCGCGGCGACCCCCAGCTCTTCGACGATGGCGTCACCGCGATCGGGCAGCGCACGGGATGGCCGTGCTTTGGGGTCGTTCCTTGGTTTCCCGAGGCGCACTTGTTGCCGGCGGAAGACAGCATGGCGCTGTCTGCCCCTCACCGTTCCCAGGCCTCCGGCGCGGGCTCCTTCCCGCTGGCGCATGCGGGAGAGGGCGGATCGCGGCGGCTTCGCCGGCGCGCGACGGGTGGGGGGAGCCGCATCAAGATCGCCGTTCCGGTGCTGCCACATATCGCCAATTTCGACGATCTCGATCCGCTGCGCGCCGAGCCGGGGGCCGAACTGGTCATGCTGCGGTCGGGACAGCCGCTGCCGGCCGACACGCGGTTGGTGATTCTGCCCGGATCGAAGGCGACGCTCGCCGACCTCGCGGCGCTGCGCGGCGAGGGCTGGGACATCGACATCCTGGCGCATCGACGGCGTGGCGGGCATGTGCTGGGGATTTGCGGCGGCTACCAGATGCTCGGCCGCACGGTGGCCGATCCCGGCGGTGTCGAGGGAACCGCCGGCAGCACCGTCGGGCTCGGCCTGCTCGAGGTCGATACGGTGCTGGGCGCGGCCAAGCGGCTCGCCGCGGCGGCGGGGGTCGAGATCGCGGGCGGTGCGCCCGTGCGCGGCTATGAGATGCATCTCGGGATCACCACCGGCGCCGGCGCCGAGCGGCCGATGCTGCGTCTGGGTGACCGAACCGATGGCGCGGTCAGCGCCGACGGCCGGGTCGCCGGCTGCTACCTGCACGGGTTGTTTGCGAGCGACGCGTTTCGCCGCGCCCTTCTCGCGCGGCTCGGTGCGGGCGCGGGGCCGTTCGCGTACGAGAGCCTGATCGACGACACGCTCGACCGGCTGGCCGAGCATCTCGCGGCATCGCTCGATCTCGATGCGCTTCTCGCCGCGGCGCGCGCGCCTCGCCTC
>JAFAWI010000311.1 GCA_019241915.1 Alphaproteobacteria bacterium | reverse complement strand
CGCGCACCGGGCTCGTTACGACATCGGGATTTCGCGACGTGCTCGAAATCCGCACGCTCCGCTTCCCGCGCCTTTACGACCTGACCTGGACCAAGCCGCCGCCGCTGGTCGAACGGCACCTTCGGGTGGAGGTCGATGAGCGCGTCGATGCGCAGGGGCGCATCGAGCGGCCGCTCGCCGAGGCCGACGTCGAGCGGGCGCTGAGGCGGCTTATCGATGAAGAGGTCGAGGCAATCACGGTCTGCCTCCTACACTCCTACACAAACCCGGCGCACGAACAGATCGTCAAAAAGGTGGCTGCGCGGGTGGCGCCGCACCTGCCGGTCTGCCTCAGCTGCGAGGTCCTGCCGGAGATCAAGGAGTACGAGCGCACCTCGACCACCGTCATCAACGCCTATGTGCGCCCCGTGGTCGAGCGCTACCTCGGCCGCCTCGAAGCGGAACTGCGCAACAGCGGCATCCGCGCGCCGCTGTTGTTGATGCAGTCGAATGGCGGGCTGATGACCGCTGCGGCGGCGGCGCTATTGCCGATGCACATCATCGAATCGGGTCCGGCCGCTGGCGTCGTCGGCGCGCAGGCGCTCACCGCCCAGCTCGGCATCGGCAAGGCGATCTCGTTCGACATGGGCGGCACCACCGCCAAGGCCTCGCTGATCGAGGACGGCCGGTTCTCGCGGGCGCTCGAATATTCGGTCGGCGGTGGCGTCATGGTCGGCTCGCGCCTGTTGTCGGGCGCCGGCTACACCTTGAAAGTGCCGGCGATCGACCTCGCCGAAGTTGGCGCCGGCGGCGGCTCGATCGTTTGGATCGACGCCGGCGGCGCGTTGCAGATCGGGCCGAGGAGCGCCGGCGCGCTCCCCGGCCCCGTCGCCTATGACCAGGGCGGGACCGAACCGACCGTCACCGACGCCAATATCGTGCTGGGCTACCTCAACCCCGCGCATTTGGTCGGCGGCGCCGTCAAATTGAACGCCGACAAGGCCCGCGCCGTGCTCGCCGAGCGGATCGCCGCGCCCCTCGGCCTCTCGCCCGAGCGCGCCGCGCACGGTGCGTTCCAGATCGCCGGCTCCAACATGATCCGCGCTTTGAAGGCGGTGTCGAGCGAGCGCGGGCGCGATCCGCGGCAATACGCGCTCGTCGCCTTTGGCGGCAACGGGCCCCTCTTCGCGGCGGCGATGGCGCAGGCGCTTGGCATCGCCGAGGTCCTGGTGCCGCCTTCGGCCGGGGTGTTTTCGTCCTTCGGCCTTCTTTACGCCGAAGTCGAATATCACCTGTCGCGCACCCGCAAGGCCCTGCTCGCCGCGCTCGACCCGGCAGAGGTGGACGCGATCCTCGCCGAATTGGAGCGCGAGGCGCGTGCCCGGCTCGCCGCGGACGGGTTTGCCGGTGCCGCCGTAGCGATTACGCGGACCGCCGCTCTGCGCTACCAGGGCCAATCCTTCGAATTGGAGGTGCCGGTGCCGGACGGCGCGATCGATCAGGCGGCGCTCCTCGGGCTCGACGCCGCCTACGGCACCGAGCACGCCCGTACCTACGGGCACCGGGCCGGCGCAGACGAGCCGGTCGAACTGGTGACGTTAAAGCTGGTCGGCCGCGGATTATCGGATACGCCGAGGGCGGCGCAGGCGCTTGGGGCGGCCCTGCCGACCGGCGTCGCGATCGCCAGCCCCGTCCGCCGCGCCTATTTCGGTCTGCAACATGGCTGGCTCGACGCCGCAATCGTCAACCGCGCCGATCTCGAACGCCCGCGCGCCGGCCCCTGCATCGTCGAGGAATACGACGCCACCTGCCTCGTCCCGTCCGGCTGGACCGCCCGGCTCGATGCGTTCGGCAATATCGAGCTGACGCGGGGCTGACTATCAGCCGTCTTGCGTCCGCCGCGATCCACCCTCTCCCGCAATTGCGGGAGAGGGGAACCGCCACGCACAGCGGCATGGTGGGTGGATTACCGCACCACCTTGACCAGCTTGTGGATCACCCGCCGCTTCTTCGGCGCATCGCCCGAGGCGAAGCGCGACCAAGAGCGGCCGGAGAGCTCGCCGACATAGATGCTGCCGGTGCTGTCGACCGCAATGCCGTGCGGCGATGTAAAGCCGCCGGCGAACATCCCGCCCGGCGTCTTGCCCAGTCGAGCCAGGACCTCATGGTTTTTGGTGGTGTGGATGCTGACGCGCGGGCCGATATTGGGCCACAGCCGGTTGATCTCGCCGGCCGGGCCGCCCTCGCCGATATAGCACAGCGGGCCCGATTGACCTTGAACTTGGCCGCGGCCGAGGCACAGCCCGTTCGGCCGGTGCAGGTAATTCCACTGCGTCTCCCATTTGCCGTTCCCGTCGAAAATCTGCACGCGGTGATTTTCGCGGTCGGCGACATAGAGCCAGCCGTCCGGGTCGCAGCAGATATTGTGCGGAATGTTGAACTGTCCCGGATCGGTGCCGGGCTCGCCCCATGACGACAGCAGCTTGCCGTCCGGCGTGTATTTGTGGATGCGCGCGTTACCGTAGCCGTCCGAGATGTAGAGAAAGTCGCCCCGCGGCGACAGCGCGGTATGCGTGCAGCGGTGAAACGGCTCGCCCGCCATATAGGGCGACGGTTTGCCGGGGATGCCGAGGGTCAGCAGCACCTTTCCGTCGAGCGTGCAGTGGCGCACCGTGTGGTCGCCGTCGTCGGTCAGCCAGATCGTGTCGTCCGGCGCGACATGGACGCCGTGCGGCCGGGTGAAGACGCCTTCGCCCCAGGTGCGCAGCAAGTTGCCGCCTTTGTCGAACACGGCGATCGGGTGGTCGCCGCGGTTGAAGGCGTAAACATTGTCGCGGCTGTCGACGCCGACCGCGGCACAGTCGCCAAGCGCGATATCGTCGGGGATTTTCGCCCAGTATTCATCGACCTCGAATGTGTACGCATCGCCGCCGAGCCGCACCGCCATCGCCGCCCCCTTTTTTAGGCGACGCATGATAGGGTCGGCCGGGCGCGGCGGGCCAGAGCCGTCGCGGGCGCAGGACGCTAGTCCCGGCTGTCGCCCTCGCGCGACAGCCGCACGCGCTCCCCGGTCTCGATCATCAGGTCGTGAAACCGCTCGCGGTCGTAGCCGGCGCTCTCCAGCACGGGCTGCATGATGTCGTCGGCCAGCAGCTCGTCGAGGCTCGGCTCATAGCGGCAGCATTCCTTGCGCCCGGCCATGGTCCCCTCCTGTCTCACAAGGTTGTACGGAGAATGGCCGGCGAGCGTGTCCGCAATATGTCCGGCCTCCGGATATTTCGCGGCATTTTGCGCATCTCGCGGCCCCAATTTCGTCAAAATGGATAACGCCGGTTCCGCCCGCTTTCGCGCTGCCGGAACTTCCTTTAAGGGATAACGCCGAACCGAGCCGCTGCTTCCACGCCGAGGCGCCGTTTGATCGCCGCTTTTGCCGCCCGCCTCGTCGAGTTCAGCCGCCGCCACGCCGCCGCCCATGCGCTGGCGGCGCTTGCCGCCGTCCTGCTCGCGGCGTGGTACGCCGCCGGGCATCTCGCGATCGACACCGACATCGACAAGCTGCTGCCGAGCGATGTGCCGTGGCGGCAGAACGAGATCGCGCTCGACAAGGCGTTTCCGCAGAACGCCAATCTGTTGGCGATCGTCGTCGACGGTACCAATGCCGACATTGCGAACGACGCGGCCCAGCGCCTCGCCGACAAGCTCGCCGCCGAGCCTCGGCTGTTCCGGAATGTGCGTCGTCCCGACGGCGGCCCGTTTTTTGACCGCAACGGTCTGTTGTATCTGTCGGTGGGCGAACTCGACAGCCTGTCGCAGCAGTTGGTGGCGGCGCAGCCGTTGATCGGCAGCCTCTCGGCGGACCCCAGTCTGCGCGGCCTGT
>JAFAWI010000059.1 GCA_019241915.1 Alphaproteobacteria bacterium | reverse complement strand
CTGCTGCCGCCGGGCAACCCGACGATCGAGCCGGAGACGATGGCGATGGCGCCGCACGGCGTGTCGCTGCATTTCCACCGCATGACCGCGCGCGGCAATCCCGGCGCGCTCGACGGGCAGGATCAGCGCAACCGCGAGATGCTGGCGAGCATCCCCGAGGCGGTCGAACTGTTGGCCTGGGTCAAACCCGACATCATCGTCATCGCGCACACGGCGACGAGCTACGACCTCGGCCGCGACGAGGAGGCGGCGCTGCTCGACCGGTTGGCCAAGGCGAGCGGCACGCGGGTAACGACCGCGTTTGCCGCGGTCGCCGCCGGGCTGGAGCGGCTCGGCGTCAAGCGGGTCGCGCTCGGTGCGCCGTATTCGGCCGAGACCACGGCCAAGGGCAAGGCGCATCTCGAAGCGCATGGCTTCGACGTGGTCAACCACGACAACCTCAAAGGCGTCACCAACATCTACGACGAGACCGCAGAGCGCGCCTACCGGCTGGCGCGGTCGGTCGATGTGCCGGAGGCCGAGGCGGTGTTCCTCTCCGGCACCGGTCTGCCGACGCTGCCGGTGCTTGAGGCGCTCGAACAGGATTTGCAGAAGCCGGCGATTTCGAGCAACGCGGCGATGATGTGGCTGGCGCTGCGCGCCTGCGGGGTCAACCAGCCGATCGCCGGCTATGGCCGATTGTTGACGCTCGACTGAGCGGCCCTATCATCGCCAACGCCTTGTTGCGGAGCCGCCGATGTCCGTTGCCGAACTCGACACCATGCCCGAGACGCTCGAAGCCGAGCTCAACTACTACCGCGACACCGGCGACAAACCGGTTTCGATCGTCGCCCGGCCGGGCGGCGTCGACACCCGTATCGGCGGCGGCGATTACGATCCGCACCGCGTGACCTTGCGCAACGGCCGGCGGCACCTCGGCGAGTTCGAGATCGACCAGAACGGCTTTGTCTTTGTGCCGCACGCGACCAAGGTCGCCGATTTCTACGACGCCGACGAGGTGCGGCGGGTCTACTACCCCGAGATGGAAGCGCTGATCAAACGCGAGGCGGGGGCCAGGCGGGTCGTCGTGTTCGACCACACGCTGCGCACCCAGGACCAGGCGCAGCGCGAGACCAAGCAAATCCGCGACGTCGTGCGCCGCGTCCACAACGACTACACCGAATTCTCGGCGAAGAAGCGGGTGCGCGACCTGATGGGCGACGAGGCGGAGGATTTGCTGAAAGGCCATTTCGCGATCGTCCAGACCTGGCGGCCGATCCGGCTGCCGGTCGAAAGCTGGCCGCTGGCGATCGCCGACGCGCGCACGCTCGATCCGAGGAGCATGGTGGTCACCGAGCGGCGCTACCAGGACCGGGTCGGCCAGACGATGGCGATCACCTGGGACCCGAACCACCGCTGGTACTGGTTCCCGCAGATGCGGCGCGACGAAATCCTGGTGTTCAAGGTGTTCGACAGCGAGGCCGACGGCCGCTCGCGCTGGACCGCGCACACCGCGTTCGACGACCCGACCTCGCCGCCCAACGCGCGCTTCCGCGAGAGCATCGAAATCAGGACCTTGGCGTTTTTCTGAGCCTGCCGGCTTCGAGCGCCCGCGATCGGGGCGAACTTCTTGAGTTGCCCCGCAGTGGTCACCGACTGAGCGGGCGGCGACAGCCCGCCACGGCTCCAGCATCAACCTTATTTGCCTGAGCCGAACAGGCTGCCTGGCAGCAATCAAACTTTCACCGCTCGTTCATCCCGGAGCCACCAAGGCGTCACCGCAAGTTGCTAACGTTCCCTCTTCTTCTAACCATTTGGAACAGGAGGGGATTTTGTCGAAGCGCAATCGGACCAAAGGATTAGCGTTTGCTTTCGCTGGCTTTTCCGCACTTGTCGCGGCGCCGCCAAGCGAGGCCGAGCAGCATCATCACCTTGACGGAATCAAGCACGTTCTGTTGATCAGTATCGATGGTTTTCACGCCGTCGATCTGGCGACTTGTACGGCGGCGGGAACCTGCCCAAACCTTGAGCGCCTCACCGATCACGGCTCCACCTATACGCACGCTTCGACGACAAAGCCCTCCGATTCTTTTCCGGGACTGTTGGCACAATTGACCGGAGGGACATCGTTAACCACCGGCGTCTTTTACGACGACAGTTACGATCGGACCTTTTTCGCGCCGGGCAGCAACTGCGCCGGAACCCCCGGCACCGAGATGAATTACGCCGAGTCGCTGGACATCAATCAGCACTCGATCGATGGCGGCATCCCGCAGGCGCTGACCGGACTCAACAGCGCTGTCGCCATCGACCCGACCCATTTGGTCGAACGGCTTGTGAACGGAGTCTGCAAGGTGGTGTGGCCGCATAACATCGTGCGCGCCAATACCATCTTCGACGTGATCCACGCCCACCATCTCCGAACGGCTTGGTCGGATAAACACCCGGCGTACGACATCATCAACGGCAACCGCCCCTTCTCACAGCCGGAAGGCGGTCCGGGCACCAATGTCGACGATTTCTTCGCGCCCGAGATCAATTCCGATTTGAGCGACGCAAACGTAAAGTTAATCGCGAGCCTTGGGCTGCACTCGACGGCGCCGCGGCCGGCAACCGACCCGAAGTGCCCCGGCCCGAAGTGCGGCAGCGATTTCACCAGTTCGATCGACGGCGTCGAGTTCTATGACGGCATCAAGGTCCAGGCCGTGCTCAACGAGATCAACGGCTTCGACCATACCGGCAAGATCCGCTACGGCGCTCCGCCAGCGATTTTCGGGATGAACTTCCAAGCCGTGAGCGTCGGACAGAAGTTGAAAATCGGCGGCTACACCGACACCACCGGAACACCGAGCGCCAACTTGGCTAATACCATCGCCTTTGTCGACCGCTCGATCGGGGCCATGGTCGATGGTTTGCAGGATCGTGGCCTCGCACGATCGACGCTCATCATCATCAGCGCAAAACACGGTCAATCGCCGATCGATCGCAGCAAACGACAAGCGCTTGACGATTCGACGGTAATCGCCGGTCCGATCGGAGCGAATTTCGCATTTTCCATCGACGACGACGGGGCCTTGATCTGGCTGAAAGACAACAGCGGCAGCAAGACCGCAGCGGCCGTCGCCGCGCTCGAGGGCTTTAGCGGTGATACCGGAATCGTCGAATGGCTGTCGGGCCCGCTGCTGACACTATTCTTCCAAAACCCGGCGACCGACTCGCGGACCCCGGACATCATCGGCATCGCTCGTACAGGCGTCATCTACACCGGCGGCTCGAAGATCGCCGAGCATGGCGGCTTCAACGAGGACGACACCCACGTTGCGCTTATCGTGTCGCATCCAGACTTCGACAGTGAACGGGTGAGCACCGCGGTGACTACCACACAGATCGCGCCGACCATTCTTCAGGTGCTCGGTCTCGATCCGAACGATCTCGAAGCGGTGCGGGCGGAGAACACCCCGGTTCTGCCCGACTTCAATTAGCTCGTCGCGGCCAAGGGTGGGGAGCGCTAGCCCCCGCTCTTCCCCCCCAGGCGGCCAACCAAGCCCGGTCTGGAACAAATGGGCCACTAGCGGCTGAGCAGCGCGATCAGGGGCTCGACGCTCGACGTGTTCGCGAGTGTACGGATCGCCGCCAAGCTTTGCTCGATCCGATCTGTCGACAGCCCGGAATTCGGCATCAGCGTGCGGTACTTCGCCTCGATGTCGGCCCAGTCGATGCCGAGCGCGGCGGAGCCGTGCGGGAGGAAAACCGTGCCGGTGACCTCGCGGCCGGCGGTGGTGCGGATCGTCACCGTCGCGCCCTGGCGGTAGCGGTCGGCGTGCTCCGCCGGCGGCGGGCCGACCCGCACCTTGTCGATCAGCCGGTGGATGACGGGATCGGAGATCTTGTCCGGGCTGCAATGCACCCAGCCGAAATGCTGGTCGGCGGCGCCGGCCGCGGTGAAGTAGTGCGGGCTGTGCGCCATGTCGATCAGGTCTTTGGGGTGCTTCGGCCCGCCGAGCCGGGTCAGCCCGGGGCGCGACACGGTGATGCTGTCGATCTCGTCGGCCGCGATGTCGCCGTCGCGCGCGGCCTTGGCCGCGGCCTCGCCGAACGCGTGGTACGGGTGGCCGCCGGGCACCAGCTTCACGGCCATATGGGTCAGGATGTCCCAACTCTCGCCGATGCCGGCGGCGATGCCGGCGATCTCCTTGCCGCCATAGACCTTGAGAAAGCCGGTGGGGCCTTCGAGCACGGTTTCTTCGGCGATAAAACCTTTTTGCGCGGCGAGCGCGGCGTCGATGCCGGCGCGCGTGACAAGCGAGGCATGGTATTCGCGGGCGACGCTGGTGTCGGCGGCCTTGACGACGCCGCTCGCCGAGGTCGCAGCCAGGGCGATTGTTTGCGTGAGGCGGTCCGCGTCGAG
>JAFAWI010000584.1 GCA_019241915.1 Alphaproteobacteria bacterium | reverse complement strand
TGCTACCTGGGCTCGTTCTGCGCGGGCGGCGTGCCGGCCCTGGTCGGGCTGATCCTGGCCTATGTGAACCGCGACACCGGGCCGGACTGGCTGAAGAGCCACTACCGCTTCCAGATCCGCACCTTCTGGATCGCGCTGCTCTACGCGCTCATCGGCGTCGTCGGCTGCCTGATCCTCGTCGGCTTCTTCTGGCTCGCTTTTGTCTTCGTCTGGTGGGTCGTGCGCTGCGCCAAGGGGATGCAGGCGATTTCACGCGGGCTCCCGTATGACCGGCCGGCGAGCTGGCTGTGGTAAAACCGCATGGTTGCCCGACGCCCGAGCAACTTCCGCCGTTGCGCGACAGCGGCTAGAATCCGGGCGATCTTTCTGGGGATCGCCCATGAAGGGCAATGTCATCGGCTTCGACCCGGATACCAACACCGGCGCGATCAGCGGCCACGACGGCAATCGCTACGACTTTGCGACCGTCGATTGGCGCGGACAGGGGCGCCCCCGCCACGGCGATATCGTCGATTTCCAGGCGATCGGCCAGCGCGCCACCGACATTTACCTGCTCGAACCGGAATACGTCGCGCCGAGCGTCGGCCAGTTCTATTTCTCGTTCCGCGGCCGGATCTCGCGCTCGCAGTACTGGCTGCGGTTTGTCGTGCCGTACCTCGTCGTCGCCGTCGTCCTGCAGACGGCCATCGCGCTGACCGAGCCTGGCTCGGGCGCCAATGTCGCGCTGACGGTGATCTACGGCTTGTTCGTGCTGATCTGCATCTGGCCGCATCTCGCGGTGCTGGTAAAGCGCATCCACGACCGCAACAAATCGGGCTGGCTGTGCCTCGCGCTCTACATCCCGTGGATCTTGTTCAGCATCGCGCTGATGGCCTGGCTCGGGGCCGTTCTGGTCGCGATCGCGGCGGGAAAATCGGAGACGGCGGCCGTTGCGGTGGGCGGTTTTATGATCGTCGTCGGCATTCTCGGCGCGATCAGCCTCGGCATCGGGCTCTGGTTCTTTATCGAATTCGGCTGTCTGCGGGGCACGATCGGCGCCAACCGCTTCGGCCCCGACCCGGTGCGCTGACAGAGCCGGGTCCAAGCAAAAAGGCCGAGACGCCGGTCTCGGCCCTTTCTCAACTACAGCGCCGTCAGCAGGAGGACGAGCTGTCGCCGCCGCCGCCGAAATCGCCGCCGCCGCCGCTGTCGTGGTCGCCGCCGCCGCCGTAGTCGCCGCCACCGCCGTAGTCGCCACCACCGCCGCCGCCGTAATCGCCGCCGCCCCCATAGTCACCGCCACCACCGTAATCGCCACCACCGCCGCCGGCGCTGTCGCCGTAGTAATTGTTGATCACGGTCTCGCCGAGCCCTCCCGGCATGCCGCCGCCAAAGCCGCCGAGGCCGCTCGCGTAGCTGTGGCCGAACAGCGACGAAATCCCCTCGAACAGCAGCGCACCGCCGGCGACGCCGGCTGCGGTCGCCGCCGCCGAGCGCAGAAAGCCGCCGCCCCCGGCACCGCCGCCGCCGAACACGCCGCCCGCCGGCGCATAACCCGGCTGGGCATAGCCGCCGCCTTGCGCGTATTGCGGCGGCGGCTGGGTCTGCGGCCCACGCGTCCAGGGCCCGCTCGGCCCGGGGCCGCTCGGTGCTTGCTGGCTGCCGCCGCCGCCGAACAGGCCGCCGAGAAAGCTGGTGCGCTGCGGGGGGTTGGCAGCCTGCCGTTCGAGCTCGGCGATGCGGTTCTGCGCGTTGTGCAGCGCCAAATCCTGGATCAGCACGGTCTGCACCAGGTAGTAGGGTGCGTCCGGCATCTGCGTCATCGCCTGACGGATCATCGCGTCCGCCTCTTGATCCTTCGGCTGGCTCTGTCCGGCCGCGTCGCGCAGCCGGCCGAGCAATGTCGTGATCAGATCGCGTTCTTGGGGTTCCATGGGGTCCTGCCCATCCGCTGGAGGCCTTCGCGCGAAGGCCGAAGACGCCGCCATTGGCGGTGCGTCGCGGTAGATGTGGGGAGCACCGGCGGCGCGTCAATGCGGGCGCCCACCCGGCAGCGGCCTCCGCTCCAAGACTCGCTCGTCAATCGGCCGGCTGGGCCCCGAGGGGCCGCGTCCGGAACCGCGGCCGGCAGCGTGCGTTGACCGGGCGCAGCTCAAGGAGGCCACAATGCCTGACGGTTCGGCGCTTCCCCCGACATCGGCGGCGGCAACCCGCCGGACCGAACCCGAAATTGTCGCGGGTATCTCATCGGGCGAGGGGCAGCCCGCCGGCTTCGCCTATGACAGCGGCGGCGCGGCTGCGTCGCCCGCGCTGATCCTGTTCGGCGCCGCGATGGCCGCGGGGCTGCTCGCCGGTTTCGGGTTGTTCCGCGACCGCCGCAGTTGAACGTCGCGGGGCTTTAGCGGCTCGCCACCCCGAAATGGCGTTCGATGATTCCCAGATTGCGAAGGTTCGCCTTCCAGACGACGTCGAGCACGTCGCCGAGCACCGGCAGCGCGCCGAGCACAGCCTCGATGACGACATTGAAGACCATCGCGTAGAGCTTGCGCCGCGGCAGGCCGAGGCGGTGTGCCTCGTAGACGATGTAGAGCGAGATCGCCGCGAGGATCGCGTCGCCCGCCCCCGGCGCCAGCCCGATGACACTGTTGAGGCCGAAACGGAAGCCGGTGCCCGGCACGCGCCCGGCCGCATCGATCAGCCACGCGAGGCGGCGCAACCGCTCGATCCGGCCGAGCGCCGCCCTGGACCCGCCGGCGGGCAGCCGTGAGATGACCAGGTTGCTGCTCATGGATCGCACAATCCGTGTTTGCGTTCGAAACACGGCACCGACCGATAAATTCCGCGGCAACGGGCGAGGCCGCGTTGCGCGCCGCCGCGGCGCGCGGCTCGTTCAGCGAAAAACGTCGAGACGCGGCTGCGGGTAATTGCCTTGCAGCACCTTCCAGATGCAGCCGATCAGCTCGAACACCCGGAATGGCTTGGCCACGAAATCGTCGCGCTCCGGGTCGCACACCACCGGGTGCCTGGCACCGGAGATGAACAGGCATTTGAGCTCCGGATGCCGCGCCCGCGCGCGCTGCGCCATCGCCAGGCCGTCGAGCCCGCCG
>JAFAWI010000235.1 GCA_019241915.1 Alphaproteobacteria bacterium | reverse complement strand
GGCGAAGCGATGCCGGTGATCGGCCTCGGCACCTATCCCACGTTCAATGTCGGCGAGGACGAGGCGTCGCGCCGCCCGCTGCGCGAGGTGGTCAAAACACTGGTCGCCGGCGGCGGCAGGATGATCGACACCTCGCCGATGTACGGGCGCAGCGAGGGTGTTGTCGGCGACATCGTCGCCACGCTGGGGCTGCGCGAGCGGGTGTTTCTCGCCACCAAAGTGTGGACCAGCGGACATCGGCAGGGCATCGATCAGATGCAGCGCTCGGCGCAGCTGATGAAAAGCCCGGTCATCGACCTGATGCAGGTGCACAATCTTGTCGATTGGCGCACCCAGCTGGCGACGATGCGCGAGATGAAGGCGAAGGGTCAGCTGCGCCATATCGGCATTACCCATTACACGACCGGTGCGCTGCCGGAGCTGACGCGCATCCTGGACAGCGAAAGCGGCATCGACTTCGTCCAACTGGGCTACTCGCTCGCCACGCGCGAACCGGAAACGCGGCTGCTCCCGGTGGCGGCCCGGCGCGGGGTGGCGGTGATCGTCAACCAGCCGTTCGAGCAGGGCTATCTGTTCCGCAAGGCGCGCGGCACGACGCTACCCGACTGGGCCGCCGAATTCGACTGTGCGAGCTGGGGGCAGCTGTTCCTCAAATACCTGCTCGGCGAGCCGGCGGTTACGGTGGTGATCCCGGCCACGAACAAACCCGAGCACATGGAAGCCAATCTCAAGGCCGGCTACGGCCGCTTGCCGGACGACAACCAGCGCGAGCAGATCAGGCGCTATTGGGATGCGCTTTAATTCGGGCGCCGGGTTGCCGGAACAACACCGATCGGCCGGTTGATCGATCGCCGGATCTCGTCGGGATCGAGGCTGGGAACCGGTTGTGTCGCTGTTGGGAGATCGTCGCGCGGCGGCATTTCGGCGGCCTGTCGGGTAATCCAGGTTCCGGCGTATCGCTGGCCCCAGACGATGGCGCCAAAGACGATAAAGAACGCGATGACGATCTTGAACATGACGGTCCCGGCCGGTCGGTGCCGTCGCGACCTTGTGCCGCGGCGATTACCATTCGGTTTACGCAGCGCGACCGCCGCGACCGTCAGCTGCGCGGGGCGTGCTTTGACAGGATGCGCTGCAGGGTGCGGCGGTGCATCTTGAGCCGCCGCGCGGTCTCCGACACGTTGCGCTCGCACAATTCGAAGATGCGCTGGATGTGCTCCCAGCGGACCCGGTCGGCCGACATCGGGTCTTCCGGCGGCTCCGGGGTCTCGCCCTCGGTCGCCAGCAGCGCCCGTTCGACCGCGTCGGCGTCGGCCGGTTTGGGCAGATAATCGACCGCGCCCGCCTTGACCGCGGCAACCGCGGTGGCGATGTTGCCGTAGCCGGTCAGCATCACGATCCGCGCGCCGGGACGCGCCTCGCGCAGCGCACTGACCACATCGAGCCCGCTGCCGTCGGACAGGCGCAGGTCGACGACGGCGAAGGCAGGCGGGTTACCGGTTGCGGCGGCGACGCCGCTGGCGACGCTGTCGGCCGTCTGCACAATAAACCCGCGGCGCTCCATGGCACGCGCCAGGCGCTGGTGCAGCGGCGCGTCGTCATCGACGATCAGCAGCGTACGCTCGGACTCGGCGAGCCCTTGCAGCGGCGCCGCCAATCCGTCGGCGCCGGGGACTCGCTGGGGTCGATCGATCGCGTTCATGCCAAATGCCTCTCTACCGGCTGGCGTATGCCGCCAGCCGCGTGCGGTTGCGCGCGCGCCGCGGTTTCCAAATTGGCACGGTTCCACGAAATGACAACATGCGCCCCGCCTTCGCTCAGATTATCAAAATGTAATGTTGCGCCGCTTCGCTCCAGCAGGCTCTGCGCGATAAAGATGCCGAGCCCCATGTGGTCCTGGTTGCCGGCGCGGGTCGACAGGTAAGGCTCGCCCAGGCGGCCGAGCAAGTGCGGTGGGAAGCCGGGCCCATCGTCGGCGACCTCGACGGTGACGGTGGCAGCGTCCCAAAAGATCGTGACGCTGACCTCGTGCCGGGCGAATTGCACCGCGTTCTGGATGAGGTTGTTGAGCCCGTGTAGGATCTCGGGGCTGCGCGCCACCAAGGGCTCGTTATCCGCCGGTTCGCCGGTCGTCGCAAAGATGAGGCGGATGCGCGGGTCGCGGTAGAGCGCGCCCGACGCCTCGACCAGCGCCGAGATGGGCAGGCTGGTGTACGGCAGCCCGCCGTCCTCCTCGGGCTGGTGCGCGAGCTCGGCGAGGATGTGGCGGCAGCGCTCCGATTGGCTGAGCAGCAGCGCCGCATCCTCGGCGTGCGGGGAGTCGCCGGGCAGTTCGCGCGCCAGCTCCTTTGCGATGACCGCGATCGTCGCCAGCGGGCTGCCCAGTTCATGCGCCGCCGCGGCCGCCAGCGCACCGACCGCCGAGACCCGCTGCTCGCGCGCCAGCGCCAGCTGGGTCGCCGCCACCGCGTCGCGCAGCCGCCGCGCCTCCTGCGCGACGCTCCAGGTGTAGCCGCCGATAAAGACAGTCGCCAGCACCAGCGACATCCAGATGCCGAACACCAGATCCGCCGGAAAGACGAAAGGCGTTGTGCGCCACGGCAGCGGCTCATGGCCGAGGCCAAGCACCGTGATCGCCGCGACGGCGAGCGAGGCCAGCACGATCACCGGCCGGCGCGACAGTGCGGTCGCCGCCACCGTGACCGGCGCCAGCATCAGGATCGAAAACGGGTTTTCGAGCCCGCCGGTCAAATACAGCAAAACCGCCAGCTGCAACGTGTCGTAGGCGAGGTAAAACCCGGCCGCGCGCTCCCCCAGCCGCGTCCCGGCACGGTGGAACAGTACCGAGCCGAGGTTCAGCAGGACCGAGCAGCCGACTGCCGCCAACGCCGGCAGCAGCGGCAACCGGAAGCCGAGGATGAAATGCACCGTCAGCAGGGTCAGCGCCTGCCCGGTGACCGCGACCGAACGGATCAGCACCAGCCGGCGCAGACTGATCCGGTCGAATGCGGTGCGCGGCTCGGCCGGCGTCGAAGCGGTTGCGGCGTTCATCGCGGCGGGCTTTCCAACAACGCGGCCATGACCGGCACAGGGTGGCCGGCGGCTTGATCATACGCCATATAAGCCCGATGCCCGAACCGGTCATCGCGGTCGACAATCTG
>JAFAWI010000234.1 GCA_019241915.1 Alphaproteobacteria bacterium | reverse complement strand
CGGGACAGGAGCTGCTCGCCAAGGTGATCCCTGCCGACAACATCCTGTTCGCGTCGGAGATGATCGGCGCGGTCCGCGGCGTCGACCCCGAGACCGGCCATCACTACGACGACACTAAGCGCTACATCGACCAGCTCCCGCTATCGGCCGCCGACAAGGCGAAAATCTTCGAGGGCAACGCCCGCCGCGTCTACGCCCGCCTGTCGGCGCAGATCGAACGGCAGGCAAAGGCGTAGGTCATCGTCATAATCCCCTCTCCCGCAAGCGGGAGAGGGTAGCGAGCGAAGCGAGCCGGGTGACGGTCTGCGGCGCCGATACCTCACCCTTCCATCGCCGACGCGATGGACCCCTCCCACTCCCGCGGCGCGGGGCGAACGTGCGTTAGTTCAGCCGCAATTCGGAAATATGCCGCGGGTCCTGCCGGAGCTCGCCGCGCTCGACTTTTTTGACGATGTCGACGAGGCGCTCGTTGGCGGCGGCGCGGATGCCGACCTTTTCGCCTTCGCGCACGACAAAGCCGTTGAGGAAGTCGATCTCGGTGCGGCGGCCTTTGGCCATGTCCTGGCCCATCGACGGGCGCTGATCCGAGGCGCCGCGCGGCGCGCTCAGCCGGTGGTCGTCGTATTTGCGCAGCGCCGCGGCGTCGCCTTCGCCGGCGCGGGCGATCGTCTCGGGTTCCTGGTGGTCGATCTCTTCGAGCTTGTAGCCGCGCGCCTGGCCGATGCGGATCGCCTCGCTGCCGAGCCGCGCTTGGAAATGGCGGATTGCTTCGTTGTCGGCGCATTGCGAACCGGAAAGACCGGTGCAGGCGGAGACGCCGTTGGCCATCGTGTTCTGCACCAGCTTGGTCCAACGCTCGCCCCACAAATTGTCGGTGGCCTTGGCGCTGTCGGCGGTCGAGACCAGCCGGCAGACCTCTTGCGCGCGCTCGGTGATCCGGCCATTGACCTCGCCGGTGCGGTAGACGACGTGGCGGGTGCCGCCGATCAGGCCGCCGCGATGCACCTGCCCCGGCGCGTGCAGCGCCACCGAGATGTGGCTGGCGATGCACCCCATCGTCTTGCCCCAGCCGACGACGCTCGCGATGGTCTCCTCGTTCATGCAGTTCTGCAGCGATACGACGTAGCCGCCCGGCGACAGATATGGCCTGATCAGCCGCGTCGCCCATTCGGTGTCATAGGATTTGACGCAGACAAAGGCGATGTCGACCGGCTTTTCCTTCGCCAGCTGCTGCACCTCGGTCAGGTGCAGCGCGCGCGCCTTGACCGCAAACGGCTCCGGCCCCTGGTGGTGTGTGACGCGAATGCCGTCGCGGTTGATCGCCGCGACATTCTCCGGCCAGAAATCGATAAACGTGACGTCCTCGCCGGCTTTGGCGATATGCGCGCCGGTATAGCTGCCCACCGCGCCCGCGCCGACCACGACGATCCGCTTGCCCATTTGCGTCCCTCCCGAACTCGGCTGAAGGGATCGTAGACCCGCCGTTCCGATCGGCCAATTGCTCAATCCACGGGTTCATCAGCGCGATGCCGCAACGCTCGAAACCGAGGGTATCACGCGTTCAAAGGTCAGACGGCGGGCACGGCCGCGCTCGGCCGCTCGCGCCTTAAGCAGCGCTTGAGCCCATCGTTGCGGTTGCGGAGGGCGATACTGGCCGATTATCGGCACCTCACCCGAAGTGCGATCAAGTTAGGCAACCGATTGCGTCCGAACAATCCACGGCACGGCTGCTTTGTCGGATCGGCGATTGCCCCGCCGGCTGGAGAGGCGCTATCAGTCAATGGTTCTGCCCAAAATGCGGGCAGTCGTGCGATCGCGGAGGAGCGCGCCGATGCCGGATGCCGGCGGGACGACAGTGACGCCGGCCGGCGCGGTCGAAGGCCGCGGCGCCTGGACCGCGGCCGCCGTGGCGTTGGCGATCCTCGCCTTCTCCTACGGCTCGCCGCTGCTGATCACGGTCGGGCTGAAGCCCATCACCGCCGGCCTCGACACGGTCCGCCAGGTGACCTCGCTCGCCGCGGCGCTGACCTGGGTCGGCACCGGGGCAGGCGGCATCCTGATGGGATGGCTCGCCGATCGCATCGGCATCCGCCGCACCGTCCTGTTCGGCGCGGCGATGATCGCCGCCGGGCTCGCGGTTTCGGCGATCGGTACGGTGTGGGCGCTGTTTGTCGGCCACGGGCTGCTGCTCGGGCTGCTCGGCAACGGCGCGATGTTCCCGCCGCTGCTGGTCTATGTCAGCCGCTGGTTCGACCGGCGGCGCGGCACCGCGCTGGCGCTGATCGCGTCGGGCCAGTACATCGCCGGCATGGTGTGGCCCACCGTTTTCGAGCACGCGATGGCGCGCTACGGCTGGCAGGCGACAATGATCGGCTACGGCATCGTCGTGCTGCTGGCGATCCCGCCGCTGGCGCTCTGCTTTCTGCATCCGGCGCCGGCGCAGCATGTCTCGGCCGCCATGGCGGGACCGCAGCGCACCCGCGCCACCCTCGGCCTGCGTCCGAACCTGGTGCTCGGTCTTCTGTGCGCCGCCGGGTTCTGCTGCTGTGTGCCGATGGCGCTGCCGCAGAGCCATCTGGTCGCGTTCTGCACCGATGTCGGGGTCGCGCCGGCGACCAGCGCGCTGATGCTGTCGGTGCTGCAGGCGGCGGCCTTTTGCAGCCGGCAGTTCTGGGGCTGGCTCGCCGACCGGGTCGGCGGGCTGTTGACGCTGATCCTCGGTTCGGCGTGCCAGGCACTGGCGATCGCCGCGTTTCTCTTGACCAAGAGCGAGGCCGGCCTCTTTACGGTCTCCGCCGCCTTCGGCCTCGGCTTCAGCGGCATCGTGCCGGCCTATGTGCTGATCGTGCGCGAGCTGTTCCCGTCCGCCGAGGCGGCGTGGCGGGTGCCGATGGTGCTGTTTGTCAGCATGGGCGGGATGGCGTTTGGCAGCTGGTTCGCCGGCGCGCTCTACGATAATTTCGGCTATTACGCCCCGGCCTTCGCGGTCGGGGTTGCGTTCAACCTCGCCAACCTGACGCTGATCGGCTTCCTGCTGTTGCGCCAGGGGCTGCGCGGCGGCATGCGTCCGGCAATGGCGTAGGGTGGGTAAGCGCAGCGCCATCCACCATCGGGGAAAAACGGCGGGCTATGCTGCGCCAACCCGCGCTGCGGACGCGGGTAGTTGCATTCTACGGCGTAGGGTGGATAAGCGCAGCGCCATCCACCATCGGGAAAAACGGCGGGTTACGCCGCGCCAACCCGCGCTGCGGAGCCTGCGTCACTGGTTGCGCTGCCAGTCTTCCTGCCACAGGAAATCGGGGCCCAGCACGTCCAGGCTCGGCGCGCCGATTTGGCCCATCACCAGGTCGATCTCGCCGCGGAAGATGTCGATCGCCTTTTTGACCCCGTCGAGCCCGCCGGCGACCGCACCATAGAGCGTCGGCCGGCCGAAGAAGCAGAAATCGGCGCCGAGACACAGCGCAATCAGGATGTCGGCGCCGCGCCGGACGCCGCTGTCGAGCATCACGGTCATCCGGTCGCCGACCGCGCGCTTGATCGCCGGCAGCACGTCGAGCGAGGCCGGCGCCTGGTCGAGCTGCCGCGCGCCGTGGTTCGACACGATGATGCCGTCGCAGCCGATCTCGGCGCAGCGGAGCGCGTCGGCCGGGCTCATGATGCCCTTGACCACCAGCTTGCGCGGAAACAGCGCGCGGTAATGCTCGAGCTCCTTCCAGGTCTGCTTGTCGGCCGGCACCTGGGCGCGGTTGAATTTGATCGTCTCTTCCGGGGTCGCGCCGTCCGGCAGATAGGGCGTCCAGTTGCCGAGCGGCGGGGTGCCGCCGTGCTTGATGTATTCGATGATCCAGCCCGGATGGGCCATCGCCTCGGCGAGCAGCGACGGCTTCAATGACAACGCCGCCTGCAGCCAGTTGCCGCGGATGCTGGCGTAGCCGTTGCGGGTGTTGCGCTCGCGCTTCGAATGCACCGGCACATCGACCGTCAGCACCAGCGCGTCGAGGCCTGCATCGGCGGTGCGCTTGATCAAATCGTCCGACACCGCGGCGTCTTTCGCGGCATAGAGCTGGTACCAGGCGTTCTGCGGCGCGACCCGCGCGGCGTCCTCGATCGTCTGGTTGCTTGCCCCGGACATGATGTACGGGATGTTCGCCTCGCGCGCCGCCTCGGCCAGCATCATGTCGGCGCCGCGGCGGAACAGGCCGGCGCTGCCGGTCGGCGAGATGCCGAACGGACTGTTGAACTTGCGGCCGAAGATGGTCTGCGACTGGTCGCGCTTTGACACATCGACCAGGTATCGCGGCAGCAGGAAGTGCTTGTGGAAAGCCTCGGTGTTGCGCGCGAGACCGCGCTCGTCCTCCAGCCCGCCTTCGATAAAGTCGAAGGCGACCTTGGGCAGACGCCGCTTCGCCATCTGGTGCAGGTCTTCGATGTTGATCGCGTCGTTCAGTCTCATGGCGTTCCGTCCCTAAGCGCCGCCGTCAGCGGGTATTTCGCAACCGTCGGGAAACATGGCGCATTTTATCGCACCGCGCCAATGCGGAAGTGCGGCGCGCGCAGCAGCTACCCGCTGCGCGCAGCTGGTCGACTCGAGGCGGCCGATTGCTCAGCCGCTGTTGCGCAGGCCCGCGGCGATGCCGTTGATCGTCAGGTGGATGCCGCTCACCACCTCGTCGCTGGCGTCGCCGGCGCGGTAGCGCTTGAGCAGCTCGATCTGCATGTGGTTGAGCGGGTCGAGATAGGGAAAGCGGTGGCGGATCGAACGCGCCAGCAGCGGGTTGCTCTCGAGCAGGCTCTGCTGGCCCATGATCTCGCCGAGCGCGTCGACGACGTTCTGCCACTCCTCGCGGAGCCGGCCGAAGATGCGCTCGCGCAGCTCGCCGTCGGCGACCAGCGCGGCGTAGCGCGAGGCGATCGCGATGTCGCTCTTGGCCAGCACCATGTCCATGTTCGACAGCAGCATGCGGAAGAACGGCCACTCGCGGTACATCGCCTGCAAGGTCGCCATGCCGTCTTGTGGGTGGGTCGCCAGCCACCCGCGGATGGCCGAGCCGAAACCGTACCAGCCGGGCAGCATCAGCCGGCATTGCGCCCAGCTGAACACCCACGGGATCGCGCGCAGATCTTCGATCCGGGTCGAGGCGCGCCGCGACGAGGGTCGGCTGCCGATATTGAGGTTGGCGATCTCGCCGATCACCGTCGACTCGTAGAAAAAGCGGTCGAACCCATCGGTCTCGTAGACGAGGTTGCGGTAGGCGCGATAGGCCTCGCCCGACAGCGTGTCCATCGCCGCCAGGTAGGCGGCGGGCGGATCGTCGGTCTCCGGCAACAGCGTTGCTTCGAGCGTCGCAGCGGCGAGAATTTCGAGGTTGTGCCGGCCGAGTTCGGGGTTGGAGTACTTGCTGGAAATGATCTCGCCCTGTTCGGTGACGCGGATCGCGCCCTGCACCGCGCCGGGCGGTTGCGCGAGGATCGCCTGGTAGCTGGGCCCGCCGCCGCGCCCGACCGAGCCGCCGCGGCCGTGAAACAGGCGCAGCCCGATGTCGTGGCGGCGGAACACTTCGACCAGCGCGATTTCGGCCTTGTAGAGCTCCCAGCCCGAGGTCAGGAAACCGCCGTCCTTGTTGCTGTCGGAGTAGCCGAGCATCACCTCCTGCACCCGGCCGCGGCTGTCCAGCAGGCGGCGGTACTCGTAGAGGCTCAGCAGCCGGTCCATCACCGGACCGCAGCCGCGCAAATCCTCGATCGTCTCGAACAGCGGCACGATGTCGATGTCGAGCGTGCCCTCGCGCGGCCGCAGCAGCCCGGCTTCCTTGACCAGCACCGCGGTTTCGAGGATGTCGGAGATACTGGTCGCTTTCGAGATCACGTAATGCGGCACCGCCGCCTGGCCGTAGCGGCGGTGCGCCTCGGCCGCGGTGCGCAGGATCGCCAGCTCGCCGGCGGTTTCATCCGAATAGGCGAGGAAGGCAGAGGCGAGAGGCCGCGCGGTACCGAGTTCGGCGAGCAGCAGCCGGATGCGCTCGGGCTCGCCCATCTCGGTGTACGCGAGCCCCGGCTGCACGAGCCCCAGCATCTCGCCCACGACGCGCTCGTGCACGTCGGAGTTCTGGCGCAAATCGAGCGCGGCCAAGTGGAAGCCGAAGACGTCCACAGCACGGCGCAAATCCTTGAGCCGGCCCTGCGCGACGACGCCCGACCCATTGGCAGTCAGCGAGGCGTCGGCCACGTCGAGGTCGGCGAGTAACTCAGCGCTGGCGGCGTATGCCGGCGCTTCGCCGTAATCGTTTCGCGGCATGTCCGCATGGCCGAACGCGCGCGCTGTCGCGGCCAGCCGGGCATAAACGCCGTTGATCGCCAGCCGGTACGGCTCTTCCTGACGGTAGGTCTCGCGGTCGGGCGAGCGCGCGGCCAGTGCGCGCAGGTCGTCAGATACCGAAACCAGGCGCCCGTCGAGCGACAGCTCGCCGCCGAGCAGCGCCAGCTCGTCGAGGTAGTAGCGCAGCGCCCGCCCGCTCTGCACATGCAGCGCCGTCTGCAGCACGCTGTCGGTGACGAACGGGTTGCCGTCACGGTCGCCGCCGATCCAGCTGCCCATCCGCAGGAACGAGGGCAAGCGGCCTTGGAGCGCGATGCCCTCCGCCGCGAGCTGCTCTTCGAGCGCGCCGTAAAACCGCGGCAGCTCGCGCAGGAAGGTGTAGTCGTAATAGGACAGGCCGTTGGCGATCTCGTCGACGACGCGCAGCCGCTGGCGGCGCAGCAGGCTCGTCTGCCACAGGATCAGTACCGCGCGCCGCAGCGCCGCCTCGTTTGCCCTGGCTTCCGTCTCGGTCAGGGACAGCACGTCGCGCGCGGCGAGCAGCTCAGCGACCTCCATCTCGCGGTCGATCATGCTCTTGCGGCGCACCTCCGTCGGGTGCGCGGTCAGCACCGGCACAACCTCGGCGCGCGCGAGCACCGCGGCGAGCTTTTCAGGCGGGACGCCGGCCGCGCGGGCGCGGTGCAGCGCATAGCCGATCGTCCCTTCGCGCGGCAGCGACGCGCTCAGCGCGTGCGCGCGGTTGCGCCTGATGTGGTGGCGGTCCTCTGCGATGTTGGCGAGGTGCGAGAAAAAGCCGAAGGCGCGGATGATCTGGAGCGCATCGTCCGGCGGCAGCGCGTTCAGCGTCGCTTCCAGTTCCTCGCGCGCCCGCACGTCCTCCATGCGGCGAAAACGCACCGAGTTCTGCCGGATATGCTCCAGCGCTTCGAACAGCGGCGCGCCGCCCTGTTCGCGCACCGTGTCGCCGAGAATCCGCCCCAGCAGGCGGATGTCGTCGCGAAGCGGCCGGTCCTTGTCGTCGGCCTCGATATCCGCGGCATTTGGCATGACGCTGGCTCCCGGTGCGTCGCAGCGCCCGGAACCGTTGCAGAAACCGTGCCCAGCGTGACCGATCAGCCGGCCACCGCGCCTTGTTTTCGGGAGCTAGTAATACCCGGCGCCGCCGTTGACGTGGATGGTCTGGCCGGTGATGAAGCCGCCGCCGTCGCCGACGAGAAACATGCAGGTCGCGGCGATCTCGTCGATCTTGCCCTGGCGGCCGAGCGGGATGCCGGCGGCGTCGGTCGGGCGGTTGCCGTACCATTCCGGGTTGGAGCGCGTCGTGTCGATGCTGCCCGGCGAGACCACATTGACCCGGATGTTGTGCGGCGCGAACTCCGAGGCGAGACCGCGCGCAAAGCCGACCAGCGCCATCTTCGCCGCCGACAGGTGCGCGCGGCCGGCGCCCCGGCCCGAATAGGCGCCGTCGCCGACAAAAAACAGGATGTTGCCGTACTTGTTCTCGACCATCTTGCCGATCAGCGCGCGGGTCAGATAAAGCGCGCCGTCGAGCACCACCCCGCGCACCTGCTCCCAGTCGGCGTCGGTCAGCTCGGTGAACGGCTTGTGCGGGCGGATCGCCGCGTTGTTGATCAGGATGTCGACGCGGCCGAATTCCGCCAGCGCCTTGGCCGCCATCGCTTCGACCTCGGCCTTCTTTGCCATGTCGGCGAGGACCCCGATCGCCTTGACCCCCAACCCTTGTGCCTCGCGCACCACGCCGTTGAGCTCCTGCTCGTTGGCGCGCGCGTTGACAACGACGTTGACGCCTTCCTGCGCCAGCTTCAGCACCGTTGCGCGCCCGATGTTGCGGCCGGAGCCGGTGACCAGCGCGACCTTGCCCTTGAGACTGCTCATCGCTTGTGCTCCCTGACTACCGGTTGCGGCCGCGTTCGTCCTGCCACAGAAAGTCGGGGCCGAGCTGGTCGAGGGTGGGGCAGCCGATCTGGCCCATGACCAGATCGATCTCGCCGCGAAAGATGTCGATTGCCTTCTTGACCCCGGGCAGGCCGAAGGCCGCCGCGCCATAAAGCGTCGGGCGGCCAAAAAAACAGAAATCGGCACCGAGACAGAGCGCGATCAGGATGTCGGCGCCGCGCCGGACGCCGCTGTCGAGCAGCAACGTCAGCTTGTCGCCGACCGCGGCGCGGATCTGCGGCAGCACGTCGAGCGAACCGGGCGCCTGGTCGAGCTGCCGCGCGCCATGATTGGAGACCAGGATGCCGTCGCAGCCAATATCGACCGCCCGCAACGCGTCCTCCGGCGCCATCACCCCCTTGATGACGAGAGCGCGCGGGAACAGCTTGCGGTACTGCTCGACATCGCGCCAGGTCTGCGCGTTGAACGGGCGCACCGACGATGTGTACTGGTAGACCCCCTCGGCATTGGCGCCGGCAGGCGCGTAGGGCTGCCAGTTGCCGAGCATCGGCGTGCCGCCGCCGCGCTTGAAATATTCGACGATCCAGCCGGGATGCGTCATCGCCTCGGCGAGGATCGCCGGCTTCAGCGAGAGCGCCTGGAACAACCCGCCGCGGATATTGGCGAAGCCGTTCCTGATGTTGCGCTCGCGCTTCGAGCCGACCGGGGTGTCGACGGTCAAGACCAGCGCGCCGAGCCCCGCATCGCTGGCACGCCGGATCATGTCCTCGTTCACCTTGGGGTCGCGCGCCGCATAAAGCTGATACCAGTGGTTCTTGGGCGCGATCTTCGCCGCCGCCTCGATCGTGTCGTTGCTCGCGCCCGACATGATGTACGGGATGTTGGCGTCGCGCGCCGCCTCGGCGAGCATCAGGTCGGCGTGGTAGCGGAACAACCCGGCGCCGCCGGTCGGCGAGATGCCGAACGGCGAGTTGAAGGTCTGGCCAAAGATCGTCTTGGTCTGGTCGCGGGTCGAGACGTCGACGAGGTAGCGCGGCAGCAGTCGGTGCTTGTGGAACGCGCTGGTGTTGGTTTCGAGCCCACGCTCGTCCTCGAGCCCGCCCTCGATGAAATCGAACGCGATCTTCGGCAGCCGCCGCTTGGCTTGCCGGTGCAGGTCTTCGATGTTGACGACGTCGCTCAATCGCATGGCGTGCTCCCAGACTCTTGCGGGAAGCATGGCGCATGTGGGCGGCAGGCGGCAATCCTCGGCTCAAGGCTCCACGACTGGGATGCTTAGTGCGGCGGCGTTCGCGGCCATCCGGCGGTCAAAGGTGACAAGCGTCGCGCCCAGCCGATCAGCCGCCGCGACGTGAATAGCATCGGGAGTGCGCAACGGCAGGTCGAGCCGGCGCAGGAAGGTCCCCGCCAGAGCGATGTCGCCGGAGGAGATCTGAATGCCGCTCGCGGCATTTGATGCCCATTGCTCGAGAGCCGAGAGCACCAGCAAGCCCTCCGCTTGCGGCATCTGCCCAATGCGCACCCGCCGTGATATCGCGGACGCGAACTCCGCCGCCGCGAAGTCGCTGACGATAAGCCCACCGGTACAGGCCCGTACGTATTGAAGAGCGCGGAAACTGAATGGCTCGATGGTCAACAGCGCGACGAGAAAGCTGGCATCGAGATAATGGTCTATCGCTCCCACTCCTCATCGCGCATCTGGCTGACAAATGTCCCGGCATCCGTCGTCATCGGCGTCAGCCGCGCCCGATGAGCCGCCAACCAGGCGAAATCCGCTTCCGTCATGCGTTTCGGCGCCCGCTTGACCGGTTTCAGCTCGACAACCGGCTGCCCGTGCGAGGTGATGACGACATCCTCCCCGACCATGGCGCGCTTGATCAGCTGCGACAGTTTGTTTTTCGCCTCGACGACGCTATAGGTGCCCATCGTGCAAAATATAGCTATCGGATAGCCATATTGTCTATGCTCGCCGGATTCTAAAGGCCCGGGAAGGACTTGATCATGGAGTACACCGCGCTCGGCCGCACCGGACTGCGCGTCGGCGTCGCCGGGCTCGGCTGCGGCGGGTTCAGCCGGTTGGGGCTCGGCACCGGCGGCGACGAGGCCGGCGCCGTCGCCATTGTCCGCCACGCGATCGACCACGGCGTCAACCTGTTCGACACCGCC
>JAFAWI010000001.1 GCA_019241915.1 Alphaproteobacteria bacterium | reverse complement strand
AAATCCACGCTCCCGAGATGGGCGTAGCGTGGCGGAATGGGCGCCCAGGCGAACATGGAGCCCTCCGGGCTTGGCACCTGCCACCCGGCGCTGGCCAGGCCGCGGATCAGCACGTCCCGCCGTTCGCGGTACAGCGCCCGCATCTGCTCCACGCAGTCCTGTGGCCCGTTCAGCGCGGCCGCGGCCGCGACCTGGATCGGGGTGAAGGCGCCGTAGTCGAGATAGGACTTGACCCGCGACAACGCCCCGATCAGCCGCGCATTGCCGACCGCGAAGCCGATGCGCCAGCCGGCCATCGAATAGGTCTTGCTCAATGAGGTGAACTCGACCGCGATGTCGCGCGCCCCCGGCACTTCCAGGATCGATGGCGGCGGCTTGCCGTCGAAATAGATCTCGGCATAGGCCAGGTCCGAGAGCACGATGATGCCGTGGTGCCGGCAGAAATCGACGACCTCGCCGTAAAAGTCGAGATCCACGGTCTGCGCCGTCGGGTTGGCGGGAAAGTTCAGCACGATCGCCAGCGGCGCCGGCACGCTGTGCTTGACCGCCTTTTTCAATTCGCCGAGGAAGTCGAATTCGGGGCCGACCGGGACATGGCGCACCGAGGCCCCGGCCATGATGAAGCCGAAGGCGTGGATCGGGTAGCATGGGTTCGGCGCCAATACGATGTCGCCCGGCGCGGTGATCGCCTGCGCCAGGTTGGCGAGCCCTTCCTTGGAGCCGAGGGTGACGACGATCTCGCGCTCGGGGTCGAGCTCGACATTGAAGCGCCGCGCGTAATACGCGGCATAGGCGCGGCGCAGGCCGGGGATGCCCTTCGACGCCGAATAGCCGTGCGCCTTGGGGTTCTGCACCGCCTCGATCAGCTTCTGAACGATGTGCGGCGGCGTGGCGCCGTCGGGGTTGCCCATGCCGAGGTCGATCACGTCATGCCCGGCGGCTCGCCCGGTCGCCTTCAGCGCGTTGACTTCGGCAAAGACATACGGGGGCAGGCGTTTGATGCGGTAGAAGTCGTCGGGCATGGCAAATCGTAATCCGGTTGGTCGAGTCGGCGATTGTAAACGCCGGCAAACGGTTTTGCGAGCCGCCCGCTTTACAGCATTCGCGTCGCGCCCGATGCTGCGGCGACTTTTGCGATAGGAGCCGGCGATGAGCGAGATTAAGGCGCTGGTGCATGACGTGTTCGGTACGGTGGTCGATTGGCGCGGCGCGGTCACCGCCGACGGCCAGGAGATCGGCCGGCGCAACGGCATTTCCAGTGTCGATTGGACGGATTTTGCCGACCGGTGGCGCGGGCTCTACGCGCCGTCGATGAACAAGGTGCGCACCGGCGAATTGCCGTGGACCAATCTCGACGCGCTGCACCGCATGGCGCTCGACCAGCTGCTCGACGAATTCGGCATCGCCGGCCAGCTGTCGGAGGACGACAAGGTCTGGTTCAACCTGACCTGGCACCGCCTCAAGCCGTGGCCGGACTCGGTCGCGGGCCTGAGCCGCATCAAAAAGAAATACATCATTGCGACTTTGTCGAACGGTACGGTGCGGCTGCTGACCGACATGGCAAAGCATTGCGGGCTGCCGTGGGACACGGTGCTCGGCTCCGACCTCGTCCGCGCCTACAAGCCCGACGCAGCGATGTACCGGTCGGCGATCGAGTTTTTGGGAAGCGGCGACCCCGGCGCGGTAATGATGACCGCGGCGCACAACAACGACCTCGTCGCCGCCGCGAAGCACGGGATGAAGACCGCCTACGTCAACCGCCCCTACGAACACGGCTCCAAGCAGAGCCGCGACTTCAAGGCCGAGCACGACTTCACCTACGTCGCCGAAAGCTTTGAGGATCTGGCGACGCAGCTCGGCTGCTGAGCGGCGAGCGCCAATCGGCAGTGCCCGTCCCCTATCGATCGACGGCGGTCTTTGACGAGAGGACGCTGCCGGCGGGCCTGCGCGGCGAGCACAGCACCAAGGCCGGGGTGTGGGGCGTCATCCGCGTGCTGGAGGGCCGGCTCAAGCTGGAGCTGCTCGACGAAGGGTCGGAGACAATTCTCACACCCGACAATCCCGGTGTGGTGCTGCCCGAACAGCCGCATCGCGTGACCCCGCTCGGCCCGATGCGGATGTGCGTCGAGTTCTACGACGCGCCGCCCGGCGCTCGATCGCTCGCGTAAGGCGGAAAGCGCAGCGCATTCCGCCGTCCACCGGGCACAGGTTGGCGGATGCCGCTTCGCTCATCCGCCCGACAAGATTGTGGTCACGTGGGTTGGCGGTAGCCGATCAGGCCGCCGCTGCTCTTCGGCGGGTGGGCGCGGATCGCGTCTTCGTTGGGCTCGCAGCCCCAACCGGGGCGGTCGGGCACCGCGAGGTGACCGTCTTCGAACACCGGCTCGTGGCTGAACAGCTCCTTGTCCCAGTCGAGCCGGTCGACATCGATCTCCATGATGCGCAGGTTGGGCACCGCGGCGGCGAAGTGCAGGTTCATAAACGAGGCGAGGTGGCCATAGAAATTGTGCGGCGCGATGTTGACCTCGAACGCCTCGGCCGCGTTGGCGATCTTCATCGACTGCCACACTCCGTTCCACACCGCATCGACGATTGCGACGTCCATCGAGTGGGTGCGGAAATACGGCAGGAACTCGCGCATCCCGAGCAGCGTCTCGCAGGACGAGATCGGGTGCGGGCTGTGGCCGCGGATATAGGCGAGCGCCTCGGCGTTGTAGCTGTCGATCTCGATCCAGAACATGTCGATGTCGGCGATCGCCCGCAGGATCTTCAAGTAGCCCTCGGTCTTGGCGTTGAAATTGAGGTCGAGCAGCAGGTCGACATTCGGGCTGGCGCCGTCGCGGATCGCCTCGAGATGCGTGCGCAGGTTGCGCAGCACCCGTTTTTCGACGTTGAGCTCCGGGTAGAACGGCACGCCGAAACCGGGCCGCCAGCCGTGCAGCGGCTTCTGGTCGTGCAGGAAGATGTTGGTCTTGAGCGCGGTGAAGCCGCGTTCCTTCACCTCGGCGCCGATCTTTTGAACCCCGTCGAGATCGGTGATCGCCGGCTTGAACAGATGCGGGTGGTTGATCCGCCACGTCGCACAATGCGACCAGTAGACCCGCACCTTGTCGCGCACCTTGCCGCCGAGCAGCGCGTAGCACGGCACGCCGAGCGCCTTGGCTTTCGCGTCGAGCAGCGCGTTCTCGATCGCCCCCAGCCCCTCGGCGACGACACCGCCGGCCGCCGGCCGCGTCGCCGAATAGAGCTCGAAGAAGATGCGCTCGTGGTTCATCGCATCCTGGCCGACGACCTTGGGCGCGAGCCGGTCGATGACGGCGGTAATGCCCGGCGAGCCGAACCCCTCGTCG
>JAFAWI010000712.1 GCA_019241915.1 Alphaproteobacteria bacterium | reverse complement strand
GCGCGCACCGCGGCGATGCGGCCCTCGGGCTGCGACGAGGTGTCGAGCGTGAATTCGGCGCCGTAGCCATGGGTCAGATCCTTGATCGCGCCGACCGGATCGTTGGAGCGCGGGTTGACCGTCTCGGCGGCGCCGAAATCCTTGGCGCGGCTGAGCCGCTCCTCGCTGACATCGAGCGCGATGACCCGTGCACCCATCGCCGCCGCGAGCTGCGTCGCCGACAGTCCGACCGGGCCCTGGCCGAAGATCGCGATCGTGTCGTTGCCGGAGAGGCGGATGCGGCGCAGCGCGCCGTAGGCGGTGCCGGTGCCGCACGAGATCGCCGCCCCGGTGGTGAACGACAGCTCGTCGGGCAGCGGCACGACGGTAAAGGCCGGCGCTTTCATGTAGGCGGCGTGCCCGCCATGGCCGTTATTGCCATACACCGTGACCGGCACCTCCTGGCACAGCTGCGCCCAGCCCGACCGGCAATGGCCGCAGACCGTGCAGCCTTTGTAATGATGGATCATCACGCGCTGACCGACCCGCGCCTGCGCAGCGGGGACTGCGCTCCCGACCGCGGCGACGATGCCGCACGGTTCGTGCCCGGCGATGGTCGGCGCGCCGGGTGCGGCAAGACCGCCGGTGTCGCCGCCGGCTTTCGGCCGGCGATACTGGTGCAGATCGCTGCCGCACATGCCCGAGGCCTTCATCTCGATGACGACTTCGTCCGGCCCGGGCGTCGGGTCGGCGAAATTCATCAGTTCGAGTTCGCGGCCGCCGGTGAACACAACCCCGCGCATCGCGTTTCCTCCTCGGCAATCCGATTGTCCCTTGGAGGATAGCGCCGTAGGGCGGAAAAGCGCAGCGCATTCCGCCGGGGCCGCAGCGGCTGGCGGCGGATTTCGCTTTGCTCATCCACCCTACGGGCTGTGAGGAAACCGGCGATGCGTGTGCTTGTCCTGTTCGCCCACCCGCTTGCCGACAGCTTTGCCGCGGCGCTGCACCAGACCGTGGTCGGCGCGCTCGCGCGGGCGGGGCACGAGGTCGACGATTGCGACCTTTACCGCGAAGGTTTCGACCCGGTGATGAAGGCGGCCGAGCGGCGCGCGCACAACACGCCCAACCCCGAGCTGTCGCTGGTCGAAAGCCATGTCGAGCGGCTGCGAGCGGCGGACGCGATCGTGCTGTGCTTTCCGGTGTGGTGGTACGGGATGCCGGCAATCCTCAAAGGCTATTTCGACCGCGTCTGGATCAATGGCGTCGCGTTCCACCTCGGCACCGGGGGCAAGATCCGCGCGGCGCTGCACAACATCAAAAAGCTCGGTGTCGTCTGCACCTACGGTGCGCCGTGGTGGCTCATCAAACTGGTGCTGCGCGATCCGGTGCGCGGCGTGATCCACACCGGCATCCGCGGCCTGTGCACCCGGCATGTGAAGAGCAAGTTCTTCGCGCTCTACAGCATCGAAGCCAAGACTTCGGCCGACACGACCCGTTTCTTGCAGAAGGTCGAAGACGGTTTCGCCCGGTTCTAGTCCGCTTCGAACCGCGCCGGAGGCACGGTAGGCCAAGCCGGAGGATGCATCCGGTCTTTCGGTTGTTTCCGGTGGTTAGTTTCGATCTCGACTTCGGCGACATCGCCGGCACGGCAGCAACCGATACGACCGGCGTTTTACTGCTTCGTCTTCGGTCGCCGCGTCTCTCCCACATGGTTGATCGTGTGCGCAGGCGGTCACAGCCGCCTCGTCTCAACTCGCCCCCGGCGCGGTCGCGCTTGTCGAAGACGCGCGGGTGCGCATCCGCCATCGGCGCCGGAGCGGGTAGCTTATGTCTTGTGGATCGGGTCGACCCAGAGCACCTGTTCGGGCTTTTCGACCGGCTCGATGTCGAGATTGACGACGACCGCCTCGTTGTCGCTGCGCACCAGCACGCATTCGAGCGTCTCGTCGCTCGAGGCGTTGATCTCCTGGTGCGGCACGTAGGGCGGGACAAAGATGAAATCGCCCGGTCCCGCCTCGGCGACAAATTCGAGATGGTTGCCCCAGCGCATGCGCGCCTTGCCTTTGATGACGTAGATCACGCTTTCGAGCGCGCCATGGTGGTGCGCGCCGGTCTTGGCGTTGGCATGGATATGCACGGTGCCGGCCCAGATTTTCTGTGCGCCCACGCGGGCAAAGTTGATCGCCGCGGCGCGGTTCATGCCGGGGGTCTGCGGCGTGTTGGTGTCGAGCCGGTCGCCCGGGATCACCTTGACCCCGTGCTCCTTCCAGTCGATGTGGTCGCGGCTGGGTTCGCTCATCGTAAATCTCCGTTTTACCCCGCCGCGGCGCGCAATTCGGGCATTGCCGCCTCGAAGGCGCGCGCGAAGCGGTCGAGAGCCTCGTCGATTTCGGCCGCTGTAATGCACAGCGGCGGCGAGAACGACACCGCCTCGACATAAGGCAGCGCGCGCACCAAGAGGCCTTCGTCGAAGGCTTTGCGCTGGATCGCGCGATGCGCCCACTTGTCGTGGTCGAAAAACCGCTTGGTCTTGCGGTCGGCGACCAGCTCGACCGCCATCATCAGCCCCGCGCCGCGAATGTCGCCGACATAGGGATGGCCGGCAAACCGTTCGACCAGACACCGCCTGAAATAGCCGCCC
>JAFAWI010000666.1 GCA_019241915.1 Alphaproteobacteria bacterium | reverse complement strand
GGCGGTGTCGGCACGGTACTGCTGAACCGGCCGCAGGCGCTCAACGCGTTCACGCTCGGCATGTACCGGCGGCTCGACCCGATGCTGCGGCAGTGGGCCGACGACCCGGATGTGCGAGCGGTGCTGGTCGAGGGCGCCGGCGACCGCGCGTTCTGCGCCGGCGGCGATGTTCGCGCGGTCTACGAGGCCGGCAAGGGCATCGCCGGCCCACGCGACTTCACGTGCGTCTTCTTCGCCGAGGAGTACCGCATCCTCAGCCGCATCCACCGCTATCCGAAGCCCTATATTGCGATCATCGACGGCATCACGATGGGCGGCGGCGCCGGCGTTTCGGTCAACGGCGCCTACCGCGTCGCCACCGAAAAGACCATGTTCGCGATGCCGGAGACCGGGATCGGTCTGTTTCCCGATGTCGGCGCGACGCGCTTCCTCAACCTCTGCCCCGGCCATATCGGCCGCTATCTCGGCCTTACCGGTGCGCGCCTCGGCGCGGCCGACGCGCTCTATTGCGGCTTGGCCACGCATTTCGTACCGCGCGAGCGCGTGGCGGAATTAAGGGCGGCGCTGGCAGGATTGGCTTGGCGCACCGGCGAGGAGCGCGCACAGGTCGAAGCATTGTTGGCGCGATTCAATGCCGATCCAGGGCCGGCGCCGCTTAGGCTGCGTCGCGCGCTCATCGAACGCTGCTTCGCCGGGGAGACGGTCGAAACGATCCTCGACATGCTCGCAAACGAGACCGCCGAGCCCGATTGGGCGAGCGAGACCCGCGCCGCGCTGCTGACCAGATCGCCGACCAGCCTGCGGATCACATTGCGGCAGCTGATCGTCGGGCGCGGGCTCGGGCTGGAAGACGCGCTCAAGCTCGAATACCGCATGACGCAGCATTGCATGGCGGCGCACGATTTCTACGAGGGGGTGCGCGCCGCGCTGATCGACAAGGACCAGACGCCGCACTGGCACCCACCAACGCTCCCCGAAATCGACGAGGCCACCGTGGAGGCCTATTTGGCGCCGCTCGGCGACGGCGAACTGACATTCGACTAGGAGGACCTGGATATGGCGACGATCGGCTTTATCGGGCTCGGCAACATGGGCGGGCCGATGGCCGCCAACCTGGTGAAGTCGCAGCACCAGGTCACCGGCTACGACGTCGTCACGGCGCCGGTCGGCAACCTCGAACAGCAGGGCGGCAAGCCGGCGGCGACCGTCGCCGAGGCCGCTGCGGCAGGCGATATCGTCATCACGATGCTGCCCGCCGGGCCGCAGGTGCGGCAGGTCTATCTCGGCCCCGACGGCATCATCGCCAAAGCCAAGAAGGGTGCGCTGCTGATCGATTGCTCGACGATCGATGTCGAGACCGCACGCGCGGTCGCCGCGGCGGCCGCCGAAGCCGGGTTGCAGATGCTCGACGCGCCGGTCTCGGGCGGCGTCATGGGCGCGCAGGGCGGCACGTTGACCTTTATGGTCGGCGGCTCGGAAGCAGCGTTCCGCAAAGGCCGGCCGATCCTCGAAAACATGGGCCGCACCATCGTCCACGCCGGCCCCTCCGGCAACGGTCAGATCGCCAAGATCTGCAACAACATGATCCTCGCCTGCTCGATGATCGCGACCTGCGAGGGCTTCGCGCTGGCCGAGAAGCTAGGCCTGCCGGTGCAAACCCTGTTCGACATCTGCAGCACCTCGACCAGCCAAAACTGGGCGATGAACAATTACTGCCCGATGCCGGGTCCGGTGCCGGCGGCGCCGTCCAACCGCGGCTATGCCGCCGGCTTCACCGCAGCCAACATGCTCAAGGATTTGCGCCTGTCGCAGCAGGCCGCCGGCACCGCCGCCGCGGCGACGCCGCTCGGCGCAGCAGCCGCCAACCTCTACCAGCTCTTTGTCGACGGCGGCAACGGCGCGCTCGACTTTTCCGGGATCATGCAGATGATCCGCCGGCAGCAGGAATAGCAGTCACCGCAAATGAGGCGCTGGCGATAGATCGTGAGAACGAAAAATTAACACAAATCTCGTTAGGTATCGGCGCGGAAGGCGGCCTAGCGAGGCGCATATGAACAACGGCTATCTTGAGGTGATCGCCCTGGTTGAGCGGCTTCACCGGCATTTTCTCGAGGTCGTGAAGCTCGAGCTGGACGGCCTCGGCATCCACGACATCAACAACGTCCAGGGCCTGATGCTGTTCAATATCGGCGACGCCGAGATGACCGTCGGCGAATTGACCCTGCGCGGCTGCTATCTCGGGTCCAACGTGTCCTACAACGTCAAGAAGATGGTCGAGAACGGCTATCTGTCGCAGGAGCGCTCGGTGCACGACCGCCGCTCGATCCACGTGCGGCTGACCCAGAAGGGCGCCAAGCTGCGCGACCGGCTGCAGACGATGCATCAGCGCCATGTCGAGATGCTGAACCAGACGGCGATCACCGACGAAGACCTCGCCTCGGCCACCGTTACGCTGCGCCGGCTCGAGCGGTTCTGGATCCGCGCGGGCGACCTGGTGCAGCGGCCGGGCCAGTACGCCGCCTGATCCGCCACAACAATTTGACGGCATTGAAGCGGGCTGCAATTTTGCAGCCCGTTTTGCTTTTGCGGAGTGCGCCATGCCGTCGATGCCGCCGCTGATGGACCTCGCGCCCGGCCTCACCGCCGCCGGCGCGCTCACCGCCGACAACCTGGAGGCATTGGCCTCTGCCGGGGTGAAGACCATCGTCAACAACCGGCCCGACAACGAGGACCCCGGTCAACTGTCGGCCGACGAGGCGCGGCGGCTGTGCGCCGGGTACGGCATCGCCTACCACCACATCCCATTTGTCGCCGCGACACTGACGCGTGACGACATCGACACCTTCGAGCGCGTGCTCGACGGCGCGCCAAAGCCGCTTGTTGCGCATTGCCGCAGCGGCACCCGCTCGACAATGATCTGGGCGCTGACCCGGGTTCGCGCCGGCGAGGACCCGGCGAGGCTGGTCGCGCTCGGTACGCGCAACGGTGTCGATATCGCCGCACTGCCGGCGCTGGCGGCAAAGCTGCTCTAGCGAGCCTGGCGCACGGGCCGGCGCTCGCCGCGGGTCGAGGGCTCGCGGCTAGAACGGCAGTTTCATACCGCCGGGCAGATTGAGACCGCCCGTCAGCTTGTGCATCTCGGCCTCGGCATGCGCCGTGACCTTCTGTTTGGCGTCGTTGAAGGCGGCGACGACCAGGTCTTCGACGACTTCGGCCTCGTTCGGGTCGAGCACACTCTTGTCGATCTTGATCTTCTTCAAATCGCTCTTGCCGTTGAGCGTGACCTGGACAAGGCCGCCGCCGGACACGCCCGTCACCTCGACGCTTTCCAGCTGGGCCTGCATCTCGGTCATCTTTTGCTGCATCTGCTGCGCCTGCTTCATCAGCTGGCCGAGATTCTTCATGGCTCGTCCTCCTCGCTGCCGGGCGCCTCGTCGTCGCCCGCCGCCACCGCCTCGTCGTCGCCCGCGGGCGGCACGGCGAAACGCTTGCGCACCGCGGCGATCGTCGCGCCGGGAAATGCGTCGAGCACGGCGCGCACCAGCGGATGCTGCGCGACCTGGCTTCTGATCGCGCTGTCGCGCGACTGCTCCTGCTGGTCCAGCGTCGGCGCGCCTTCGGCCTGCGAGACGACGACGGCCCAGCGCGCGCCGGTCCATTCGCCGAGCCGCTGCATCAGCCGGCTCGCAAGATCGCGCGGCGCCCCTTCCGCGGGGCGGAATTCGATGCGGCCCGGCTCAAACGCCACCGGATGCACCTGCGAGCGCAGCTGCGCGCGGGTAATCACCTCGCCGTGCTTTTCGAACAGCGCAATGGTCTCGGCGAAGCTTTGCGGCATCGGGTCGAAATTCGGCCCCGGCGGTGCGGCGGGCACGGTCTCCGGCACGGCCATCAACGTCGCCACATTGCCGCTGTCGGTGCGGCGGACCGTACCGGGCGCCGCGACGGCGTCGAAGCCAACCATGCCCTCGTGGTCGCCGTTGTCGCCGGCGGTCGGGGCGGGTAGGGCCGGGGCCGGGTGCGGCGGCGGGGCATCCGCAACCGGCGGCGCGGCGACCGGCTCGCCGCCGGCGATGCTCCTCACCAGCTCGGCCGGCACCGGAAGCGCGGCGGCATAGGCCAGCCGCACCAGCAGCATCTCGGCAGCCGGCTTGGCCGACGGCGCCACCTGCAGCTCCTCGATGCCCTTCAGCAGCATCTGCCAGGCGCGCGCCAATACCGGCATCGCCAAGCGCTCGGCCAGCGGCCGCGCCCGCACGCGATCGCCGTCCGCCAGCGGGTCGCCGGCGCCGGCGTCGGGCGCGAGCTTGAGACGGGTCACGAAATGCGTTAGGTCGAGCAGATCCTGCACCACCGCCAGCGGGTCGGCGCCGCCTTGGTAGAGCGCGTCCAACCGGTCGACCGCGCCGGCGGCATCGCCTCTGAGCATGGTCTCGAACAGGTCGAAGACCAGCCCGCGATCGGCGATGCCGAGCATGTCGCGCACCATCGCCTCGTCGACCGGCCCTTTGGCCAGGGCAATCGCCTGGTCGAGGATCGACAACCCATCGCGCACCGAACCGTCTGCGGCACGGGCGATGACGCCGAGCGCGGCCGGCGCGACCTCGACCCCCTCCGCCGCGGCGACCGCCCGATAATGCGCGATCAACTGCTCGACAGGCACGCGGCGCAGCGAAAACCGCTGGCAGCGCGACAGCACCGTCACCGGCACCTTCTGGATCTCGGTCGTGGCGAAGACGAATTTGACGTCGGGCGGCGGCTCTTCGAGCGTCTTCAACAGCGCGTTGAAGGCGTTCTTCGACAGCATGTGGACTTCGTCGATGATGTAGACCTTGAACCGTGCCGAGACCGGCCGGTAGCGCATGCCCTCGGTCAGCTCGCGGATATCGTCGACCCCGGTGCGCGACGCCGCGTCCATCTCGATCACGTCGACGTGGCGGTCCTCGGCAATGCTGCGGCAATGCTGGCACTCGCCGCAGGGGCTGACGGTGGCCCCCCCGCTGCCGTCGGCGCCGACGCAGTTGAGCGCGCGGGCGATGATCCGCGCCGTCGTCGTCTTGCCGACGCCGCGCACCCCGGTGAGGATGAAGGCATGCGCGACGCGGCCGCAGGCGATCGCATTCGCCAGCGTGCGCACCATCGCCTCCTGGCCGATCAGCTCGGCGAAGGTTTGCGGCCGGTATTTGCGGGCCAGCACGCGATAATGGGTCGCCGCGTCGGTCATCGCGTTACGCGCTGAGAAGAGGTGGGAGACCGGACGAACGACCCAGACCGGAACTCGTTACGGCTGCTTCCTTCCGGACCTGACCGGGTTGGCGAGGGACCTGTCCGCCGCCGACCTCCCGCGGCACTATATCAGGTGCCGGCGGGGGCGCGGCAAGTTTCGGAGCAGGCGGGAGCGGGTCCTGCGGTACAACGCTGCCGGGGAGGAGCGTCATGCATCGGGCGTTGCTGGCGAGCGCATTCATGGTGTGGCCAACCGCGCCCATGCTGGCGGACGAGACACCCAAGCAGGGCGGGATCCTGACCTACATGATCCCGGCCGATGCACCGCCGAGCTTTGACGGGCATCGCGAAGCGACGTTTGCGACGGTGCATGCGGTGGCGCCGTTCTACAGCGTGCTGGTGCGGGTCAACCCGGCCAACCCGGCCTCGACCACCGATTTCGTCTGCGACGTCTGCACCGAAATGCCGGCGCCGACCGATGGCGGCCGCACCTGGACCTTCACGATCCGGGGCGATGTCAGGTTCACCGACGGCGCCACGATGACCGCCGACGATGTTGCGGCGAGCTGGAACCACATCGTCAATCCGCCCGCGGGCGTCGTCAGCGCCCGGCAGGGCTACTACGCGATGATCGACAAGATCGAGGCGACCGATCCGCGGACAGTCGTCTTCCGCCTCAAATATGCGACGAGCGCGTTCGTCCCGGCATTGGCCGACCCCTATGCCTTCATTTACAAGAAAGAGATTCTCGACCGCGACCCGCGCTGGTTCGAGAAGAACATCCTCGGCTCCGGGCCTTTCCGCTTTAAGGAATACGCGACCGGGCAGTCGATCTCCGGCGGGCGCAACCCCGATTACTACCGTCCGGGTTTGCCGCATCTCGACGGTTTCACCGGCATCTTTGCCGACAAGCAGGCGACGCGGGTCGCCGCAATTCGCGCCGACCAGGCGGCGATCGAGTTTCGCGGCTTTCCGCCGGCGACGCGCGACGAGCTCAAGACCGACCTTGGCGACAGGATCGCGGTGCAGGAAAGCGACTGGAATTGCGGCAACCCGATCACGCTCAATCACAAGCGCAAACCGTTTGACGATGTCCGCGTGCGGCGGGCCTTGACCCTGGCGATCGACCGCTGGAACGGCGCACCGGCGATGGCGAAGATTTCGGTGATGAAG
This sequence comes from Alphaproteobacteria bacterium, assembly GCA_019241915.1. Classification (GTDB taxonomy): domain Bacteria; phylum Pseudomonadota; class Alphaproteobacteria; order ATCC43930; family CGMCC-115725; genus DATARH01. The sequence goes on along the minus strand of JAFAWI010000666.1, from coordinate 9,395 downwards.
ACGGTCGGCGGCGTCGCGTTTCCGGGGTCGCCGCTCGCCGCGACCAAAGAGGAATTGCAGCAACTCGCCGGGTTCTGGCCCGATATCGAGAAATCGCGCGCCGAAGCGAGGCGGCTGCTCAAGGAGGCCGGCCAGGAAAACCTCAGTTTCGAGCTGCTCAACCGCAATGTCGATCAGCCCTACAAATTCAACGGGCTATGGGTCATCGACGAGTGGAGCAAGATCGGCGTCAAGGTGACGCAGCGGGTGCTGCAAACCGGGCCGTTTGGCGAGGCGGTGCGCAACGAGGATTTTGCCGCGGTCGTCGACGGCGACTGTCAGAATATCGTCAACCCGCTGCTCGACGGCACCAAATACCTGCCGCACACAGTGTCCAGTTCTAATTACGGCAACTACGAGGACGATGCCGAGATCGAGCTTTACGACAAGCTGTTGCGGGAGACCGATTTCGCCGAACAGCGCCAATTGATGCGCCAGTTCGAGAAATACGTGCTCGACACCGAAGCGCACGCAATCTTTCTGCTGTGGCGTTATCGGATCGTGCCGTACCGGAGTTACGTCAAGGGCTTCAAAATCAGCCCCAGCCACTACGTCAACCAGGACCTCTCCACCATCTGGCTCGACAAATAGCAAGCCCGCAGAGCGAACCCGTCTTGCCGGCGGCCGTTTGCACAACAGCAACACGTGGAGAAGGGTCATGCCGGCAAAATCGAAGGCGCAGCAGAAGGCGGCGGGCGCGGCGCTCGCCGCCAAGCGCGGCGACCAGAAGGTCAGCAATCTGAAGGGCGCGTCCAAGTCGATGTACAAATCGATGGACAAAGATGAGCTCGAAAAGATGGCCTCGACCAAGCGCAAGGGCAAACCCGAGCACGTGCGCTGACCCAGGGGTCCGCCGAGCCCATCTCCAGGGGGGCCGGGCGATGGCGAAGCCGATGCGCCGAGCGGGTTCGCACCAAACCGCTCGAATTTGAGGGACGGCGCTGTTATATCTCGGGGATGGCGACGGGTTGCGGACGGATGCAGCGAATTAGGCACCCGATCCTCGGTTGAGGATCGGGCCGCTTTCGTTTTCATCGCATCTCGTTCCGGGGACCGCTATGCCCACCGACTATCGCTCGACCGTTTTTCTGCCCAAGACCGATTTCCCGATGCGCGGCGATTTGCCGAACCGCGAGCCGGCGATCCTCGCCCGCTGGGAGGCGATGGGCCTCTACAACAAGCTGCGCGAGGTCTCGAAAGGGCGCGAGAAATTTGTGCTGCATGACGGGCCGCCTTACGCCAACGGCGAGCCGCATCTCGGCACGGCGCTCAACAAGATCCTCAAGGACATCGTCAACCGGGCGCAGCAGATGCTGGGCAAGGACGCGCCCTATGTGCCGGGCTGGGACTGCCACGGCTTGCCGATCGAGTGGATCGTCGAGGAGCAGTACCGCAAGAAAAAGCAGTCGAAGGACAGCGTGCCGATCGTCCAGTTCCGCAAGGAATGCCGCGACTTCGCGGCGCACTGGATCGAGGTGCAGAAGCGCGACTTCAAGCGGCTCGGCGTGGTCGGCGACTGGGATCACCCGTATCTGACGATGAGCTTTGACGCCGAGGCGCAGATCGTGCGCGAGATCGGCAAGTTTCTGCTGAACGGCGGGCTCTACAGGGGCGCCAAGCCGGTGCTGTGGTCGGTCGTCGAGCAAACCGCTCTGGCCGAGGCCGAGGTCGAGTACCACGACCACACCTCGACGACGGTGTGGGTGCGGTTTCCGCTGACCCACGCGCCGCGCCCGTCGCTGCGCCACGCCTCGGCAGTGATTTGGACGACGACGCCGTGGACGCTGCCCGGCAACCGCGCGATCGCTTACAGCGCCGACCTCGAATATGCGGTGATCCAGATCGACGAGCTGGCCGAGGGCAGCCGCGCGGTCGGTCCGAAGGCCAATGGCACCGATAGCGCCGCGCTCGGCGAAAAGCTGCTTGTTGCGATGCCGCTGATCGACGATCTGTGCGCGCAGGCCGGCATCACGCGCCACACGGTGCTCGATGTATTTCCGGGCGGCGCGCTGGTCGGGGCGGTGGCGAAGCACCCGCTGTTCGGGCAGGGTTACGAGTTCGACGTGCCGTTGCTGCCGGCCGGGTTTGTCGAGGCCGCGACCGGCACCGGCCTCGTACACATCGCACCCAATGCCGGGCTCGACGACTGGGAGCTGAGCCGCGCGCACGGCATTCCCGTCGTCGATACGGTCGGCGCCGACGGTGTCTACCTGGCGAGCGTTCCGCTATTCGCCGGACGGCGCGTCTATTTGCCAAATGGCAAGCCGGGCGATGCCAACGAGGCGGTGATCGAAGCGGTCGAGGCGGCGGGCGCCCTCGTCGCCCGCGGCACGCTGGTGCATTCCTACCCGCATTCCTGGCGCTCGAAGGCGCCGCTCATTTTCCGCAACACGCCGCAATGGTTTATCAGCATGGAGACCAACGGTCTCCGCGCCGCGGCGCTCAAGGCGATCGACGAGACCCGCTGGGTCCCGCCCCAGGGCAAAAACCGCATCGGCGCAATGATCGAGGGCAAGCCCGATTGGTGCGTCTCGCGCCAGCGCGCCTGGGGTGTGCCGATCCCGATCTTTGTCAGCAAGAAGACCGGCGAGCCGCTGCGCGACCAGGCGGTTCTCGACCGCGTGGCCGCCGCCGTCGAGCGCGGCGGCGGCGACGTCTGGTTCACCACCGAGCCGCAGGAATTCCTCGGCAATGCTTATGACGCGACCGAGTGGGAGCAGGTGACCGACATCATCGAGGTATGGTTCGATTCGGGCTCGACGCACGCCTTTGTGCTGGAGCAGCGGGCCGAGCTGAAATGGCCCGCCTCGCTCTATCTCGAAGGCTCCGACCAGCACCGCGGCTGGTTCAACTCGTCGCTGATAGAGGCTTGCGGCACGCGCGGCCGGGCGCCGTATGACGCGGTGCTGACCCATGGCTTTGTGCTCGACGAGGCCGGCCGCAAGATGTCGAAGTCGCTCGGTAATGTGATCGCGCCGCAGGACGTGATGAAGCAGTCGGGCGCCGACATCCTGCGGCTGTGGGTCGCCGGCTCGGACTGTTCCGAGGACGTACGAATCGGCCCCGAGATCCTGAAGCGCTTCGGCGATACCTATCGGCGGCTGCGCAACACGCTGCGGTACCTGCTCGGTGCACTCGATGGTTATGACGAGCGCGAGGCGGTGCCGGCGGCGGAGATGCCCGAGCTCGAACGCTGGGTGCTGCATCGCCTCGCCGAGCTCGACCGGCTGGTGCGGCAGGCGGTCGAGGCGTTCGATTTCCACGCGATGTTCACCGCGCTGCATAATTTCTGCGCGGTCGATCTGTCGGCGTTCTATTTCGACATCCGCAAGGACCGGCTCTATTGCGACGCGGCAGACGACCCGGCGCGGCGGGCGACGCGCACGGTGATCGAGCGCACCTTCGATTGCCTGGTGCGCTGGCTGGCGCCGATCGTCTGCTACACGGCCGAGGAGGCTTGGCTGGCGCGGCACGGCGACCTGCCGGAGCGCAGCGTCCATCTCGAAACCTTTGCCGAGGTGCCGGCGGCGTGGCTCGACCCGGCGCTGGGCGAGCGCTGGAGCGCGCTGCGCGATCTGCGCCGCGTCGCGACGGGCGCGCTCGAAGTCGAGCGCGCCTCGAAGCGCATCGGCTCCAGTCTGCAGGCGGCGATCGACCTGTACGTCCCGGCCGACACCGTGGCGCTGCTGCGCGGGGTGGACCTCGCCGAGTTGTGCATCACCTCGGCCGGCCGGGTAATCGCGACGGAGCCGCCGGCCGAGGCGTTCATGCTGCCGGAGCTGCCGGGTATCGCGGCGGTCGTCCGGGACGCCGACGGTGCCAAGTGCGAGCGGTGCTGGCGGGTACTGCCGGAGGTCGGTGGCGATCCGACGCATCCCGATCTCTGTCATCGCTGCGCCGATGTCGTCGGGCGCCAGCACGCGCTGGCGGGCGCCGCTGGATGATCGGGCGCGGCATCGCGGCGGCGCTGGCGGTGATCGGCCTCGACCAGCTCAGCAAGTTTCTGGTGCTGGCGCATTTTGGCGAGCATGGTTGCATCGATCGGCGCGAGCCGGTGACCGGGTTCCTCGAGCTCGTGCTCACCTGCAATCGCGGCATGAGCTTTGGCCTGTTCAACAACGGCGCCGGGCTCAGCGCGCCGCTGTTTTCGCTGGGCGCCGCGGCGGTGGTGGTGCTGCTGGTACTGTGGCTGTCGCGGGTCAACAGCGAGCTGCTCGCCTTGGCGATCGGCCTCATCATCGGCGGCGCGGTCGGCAATGTGATCGACCGGGTGCGGCTCGGCGGGGTCGTCGACTTTCTTTATTTCCATCTGGGGGCGTGGTATTGGCCGGCCTTCAATTTGGCCGATTCCGCCATCTGCATCGGCGTTGCAATGATGCTTCTCGAGGGATTGTTGAGCCGGCGCCAAGGCCTCGAACCGAGGCGTGAAGGCGACGAGCTGCCATGAACGCCCCGCGATTTGTCGGCATCGGTCTTGGCGTTGCGGCGGCGCTGCTCGCCGGCTGCACCAATTTCAAGCAGATGGTTGGACTGGAGCCGGTCTCGCCCGACGAATTCGCGGTCGAGTCGCGCGCGCCGCTCACCATCCCGCCTGATTTTAACCTGCGTCCGCCGGCGCCCGGCGCGCCGCGGCCGCAGGAGGCCAGCGTCGCCTCCAAGGCGCAGCGCGCGCTCGACAATGCCGGCCCGGGCGAGCCCGGAAAGCAGGCAGGCGGCTCGCTCAAGTACCAAGGGAACGGCGTCAACCTCGCCGACCCGAACGCGCAGATCCCGGACCAAAGCCTCGCGGCAAAGCTGCTCAAATCGGGCGACACCAACGGCGGGATCGTGGTCGAAAAGCGCGAGACGACGGTGCTGGAAGGGGTCTACTAGGACCGCTCGACAAAGCGCGGATCGAAAGGGAAGCGATGCAGAGCCTGTGGTCCGACCGCGACGCCGAGGCGATGGTGGGGCGTTACGGCGCGGCCGGCATTGCCCCGGAACTGGCGCTGCGCGTCTACACCTCGCGGCTGCTCGGCGGCGATCCGGCACTGGTGCTGCACGGCGGCGGCAACACCTCGGTCAAGACGAGCGCGATCGACCTTGTCGGCGAGTCCGCCGAGGTGTTGTGCGTCAAGGGCAGCGGCTGGGACATGGCGGCGATCGAGCCGGCCGGGCTGCCGGCGGTGCGGCTCGCGCCGCTGCGCACCTTGCGCGCCCGCGACGCGCTGTCCGACGAGGACATGGTGCGCGTGCAGCGCGCCAACCTGATCGATCCTGGCGCGCCGAACCCGTCGGTCGAAACGCTGCTGCACGCGTTTCTGCCGCACAAATTTATCGATCACACGCACGCAACCGCGGTGCTGAGCCTCGCCGACCAGCCGGACGCCGCCGAGCGCTGCGCCGACCTTTACGGCGGGCGGCTCGGCATCGTGCCGTACATCATGCCGGGCTTCCTGTTGGCCAAGAAAGCGGCTGAGGTTTTCGAGGAGGACGACACGGTCGCAGGGCTGGTACTGCTCAAGCACGGCATCTTCACTTTCGGCGACACCGCACGGGACGCTTACGAACGGATGATCGACGCGGTGACGCTCGCCGAGGAGCGGCTGAAGCGGGGCCGGCGAAATGTGTTCGCGCCGGCCGCGCTGCCGGCGACGCCGGCCGTGCCCGCAGAGGTTGCGCCGATCCTGCGCGGCGCCTGCGCCATCCCCGACCCGAAGCTGTCGGGCGTCTACAAGCGCTTCGTGCTCGATTTCCGTGGCGATCCCGGTGTGCTGAACCTCGTCAGCGGCGCCGAGATCGAGCGTTACGGCCGCGCCGGGGTCGCCACCCCCGACCATACGATCCGCACCAAGAACTACCCGCTCATCGTACCCGCGCCGGCAGCGGGCCGGCTCGACGAATTCGCCGCCGCGGCGCGCGAAGCGGTCGAGGCATTCGTAGCCCAGTACCACGCGTATTTCGCGCGCAACAACGAGGCGGTGGGCGGGATCAAACGCGAGCTCGACCCGATGCCGCGGGTGATCCTGGTGCCCGGGGTCGGCCTGTTCGGGCTCGGCCGCAGCGCCAAGGACGCCGCGGTCGCCGCCGACCTCGCCGAGAGCTGGGTGCGGACCGTGACCGACGCCGAGGCGGTCGGCACGTTCGAATCGCTGCCCGAGGCCGAATTGTTCGAGATGGAATACTGGTCGCTCGAACAGGCCAAGCTCGGCAGCGCGGTCGAGAAGCCGCTGCACGGTCAGGTCGCGGTGGTGACCGGCGGCGCCGGGACCATCGGGCTCGCCACCGCGAAGGCGCTGCGCGCCGAGGGCGCGGAAATCGTGCTGCTCGACCGGGCCGAGGCCAACCCCGCGGCGGCGGCGAAACCGCTTGGCGGCATCGGGATCGTCGGCGACGTGACCGACCCGAGCGCGGTCGCCGCCGCGTTCGCGCGGGTAGCCGGAAAATTTGGCGGGGTGGACATTGTCGTCTCCAACGCCGGCGCTGCCTGGCAGGGCAGGATCGGCGAGGTGCCGGACGCGGTGCTGCGCCAGAGCTTCGAGCTCAATTTTTTCGCCCATCAGACGGTCATGCAGCACGCGGTCAAAATCATGCTCGCGCAAGGTACCGGCGGCTGCCTGCTGTTCAACGTCTCAAAACAGGCGGTCAACGCGGGCCCGAATTTCGGACCCTACGGGATGCCTAAGGCCGCGACATTGGCGCTGATGCGGCAATACGCGCTCGAATACGGCGCGCAGGGCATCCGCAGCAACGCGGTCAACGCCGACGGCATCCGCGGCGGCCTGTTGACCGACGCGATGATCGCCGACCGGGCCGCCGCCTACGGGCTCAGCGAGGCGAAGTACATGTCGCGCAACCTGCTCGGCCGCGAGGTCACTCCCGAGGACGTGGCGGCGGCCTTCGTCGCTCTCGCGCTGGCGCGCAATACCACCGGATCGTTCGTCACCGTCGATGGCGGCAACCTCGCCGCCGCGCCGCGGTAGCTCAATACAGGTCGCAGCGTTCGAGAAAGTCGATAACCGCTTCGGCGCAGGCAGCCGGTTGCTCCAATTGCAGCAAATGGCCGCTGCCGGGCAGCGCGACATAGTCATAGAGGCCTTCACCGGCAAGGGCCCGGTTGGACAGTGCGGTGGGGTCGGGCCGCTCGCGCTCCGGGTCGGCGCCGATCAACCGGATCGGTCCGGGAAACGCACCGGCGGGCGGCCACAGGTCGAGCGCGATCCCTTGCGCGTACATGGCGGCTTCGAGCGCGCGCGGACAGCGAAGTTGCCAGCCCCCTTCGGACGCTTGGCGCAGCACTGCGCGCGCCACCGCGAGAGGCGCGCCTTCGGCCCAGTTGCGGCCCGCGCGAGTCGCGGCGTAAACGGCAGCGAGCTGGGCAATATCGGCGAAGGTGTCGCGCCGCCCGCTCGCCCAGCCGACCAGCATCCGCAGGTAGCGTTCCATCGGCGCGCGCACCGAGTGGCCCGGCGGCGGATTGTTGGGTGGGTCGAACAGCACCAGCGCCTCGAAGCGCCAGCCGATATCGAGCGCGGCGAGCATCGCCGCCTGGGCCGACATCGAATGGAACAGCCCGGCCGTGGCCTTGGCGCCGAACTCGGCCGCCGCCGCAGCGCGCACGCGTTCCAGGTCGGCAGCCATATGGGCGTAATCGTGCGCGGCGGGGTCCGACAGTTCGTTCCAGCCATGGTTGCGCGCGTCGAACAGGATGACGTCGAATCCGGCAAGGAAGCGGCTCCAGAATGCGGCGTAGCCATCGATCGCGAAGCCATTGCCGTGGCTCAGGATGAGGCGCGGTCCGCGCGGGTTGCCGTGCCGGCGGATCCGGATAACGCCGCCCTCGCCGGGCACATCGACCACGGCGGCCGGAGCCGGCAGGGTCATGGCTTATAGGCGACGAGTTCGCTGTCGGTGACGGTCGAGATCTGCGACGGCAGCCCGTTGATCGCCGAGTGCGACTTGACCGAGACGCCAAGCGCGGGGGCGACGTCAAGCTCGGCGTCCGTCGTCGGATGGACGCTGTCCTTCGGCACGAGCTTCAGCGCCACCTTGCGCACCTCCCAATTGCCGGAGGGCAACGAGAGGTGCGCCGCACCGTCGTCCGACAGCTCGACCGACACCGCCTCTTCGGTCGAGTGCGGTTGGGGGCCGCCGCTGCGGGCGCCGGTCTGGGCAACCACGCTCTGACACGGCATGCTGAGATGCGCCGTCTTGCCCAACGGCAGGAAGTCCTTCACCTGCTCGTAGTCGCAAACGAGGCTGTTGGTCACCACGAGGAAAGGCTCGGTGCTGAACTCCGTGTCGTTCGCGTCTGCGGGGTTCTTCTCCGCCGGAAGCGGAAATTTGCGGTCCTCGTTGAAGAAATAGCGGCCCTTGTAGCTGCTTTGCCTGGCGAGCGCATCGCCGATTTCGGCCGGTATCGGCACGGTGACCAGATCGCCGTCGCGCGACGACCCCGGCGCCCGCATCGCAAAGGCGCAGCCTTTGGGCGGGTTGTCCTGCGGGCAGCCGAAGATCATCGCCACCGGCTTGATCGAGGCTTCGAGCGTGGCGCCGTTCACCGCGGTGACGGCGTAGGTGTAGATCTGGCCGGCGGTGACGTTGACCGACTTGTCCGGAATGCTTGAGGTCGTCACCAGGCGATAGGTGAGCTGCGCGCCGACCGGCGGCAAGACATAGGACCCGTCGGCGCGCGCGGCGCCGGCGGCGAGCGGCGCCAGCGCGGCGAGCGGTGCCAGCGCCGCGCGCAGCCACCGCATCTCAGGCGCCGCGCCCCGGATAGCTGACCGCCATGCCGGCGCGCACGTCCTGCTGGATACCGTATTGCGGGAACGGATAGCGCAAGCCGTTCTTCGACAGCGCCTCCATCCCGGCGATCGCCTTCGGCAGGTACTCGGGCGGCAGCGCCATCAACATCTCGTCGTCGAGCACACCGCCGTAGCGGCGCTCGGCAAAGCACGGAATCGACAGGCTCGGCTCACGCGTCTTAAGCGCGCGGCCCCAGCTATCGGCGCACGCCGACTCGCCGACGATGCCCCAATCGAATTTCTTGTAGCCCGCCCATTGCAGGCCGTTGATGAAATACATCATCGCGCCGGGCGTGGCGTAGAACAGCGCAATGTCGGGCGGGTCGAGCCGGCCGCTGGCGAGCGGCGCCACCGCCATCGCCTCGTACTGCCCGTCGGCGACGCAGTTCATCGCCGCCTGATGCGCCGTGGCGTCTTCCTCGGTCGAGTACCAGACGCCGACCATGTGCTTGCCCGACTGCCAAGTTGGGTCCTTGGCGTTGCCGAGCCCGATCACCGCGCGGCACTGCGCGCCGACAAGGTTGTCGGCGGTGATGCCGACGGTCCAGCCGAGCCGCGCCGCCTGGCCGA
>JAFAWI010000510.1 GCA_019241915.1 Alphaproteobacteria bacterium | reverse complement strand
ACACCACCCGCTGGCAGCGCATCCTCAACCAGAAGCACTGGGCGGCCTACAGCTGGCCGAAAGAATGGGGCGGCCCGGGCTGGACGCCGGTGCAGCGCATGATGTTCCTCGAAGAAAACCAGATGACGCCGGCGCCGGACATGCAGGTGTTCAACATCACGATGATCGGTCCGGTGCTGATCCAGTTCGGCACCGACGAGCAGAAAACCGCTTCCTGCCGCGCGCCGCCAACCTCGACGATTGGTGGTGCCAGGGCTTCTCCGAGCCGGGGGCCGGCTCCGACCTTGCTGCGCTGAAGACTGCCGCGAAGCGGGTCGGCGACGAGTACGTCGTCAACGGCCAGAAGATCTGGCCCTCGACCGCGCACATGGCCGATTGGTGCTTCCTCTTGGTGCGCACCGACCCCAACGCGCCAAAGCGGCAGATGGGCATCACCTTTCTGCTGGTCGACATGAAGACGCCGGGGATCACCGTGCGCCCGATCATCTCGATCGACGGCACGCATCACCTCAACGAAGTCTTCTTCGACGACGTCAAGGTGCCGGTCAACATGCGGGTCGGCGAGGAGAACAAGGGCTGGGACGTCGCCAAGTTCCTGCTCGGCAACGAGCGTACCGGCATTGCCCGGCTGGGCCGCTCCAAGGAGCGGGTCGAGACCGCCAAAGAAAAGGCGCGCGAGGTCATGCAGAACGGCCGGCCGCTGATCGAGGACGCCGAGTTCCGCCGCCGCGTCGCGCAGTTCGAGGTCGACATCAAGGGGCTGGAAATCACCCAGCTGCGCGTCGTCTCGGCGCACGACAAGGCGCGCGACGGCAAGCCCGATCCGCTGTCCTCGGTCTTGAAGATCAAGGGCACCGAGCTGCTGCAATCGACCACCGAGATGGTGATGGATGTCGGCGGCCCGCTGTCGATGCCGGACTGGGCGGCCGAGCTGCAGGCGCTGTCCAACGAGCCCGAACTCGGCCCCGCCTGGGCCACCGAAACCACGCGCAACTACCTGATGCTGCGCGCCGCCTCGATCTATGGCGGCACCAACGAGATCATGAAAAACATCGTCTCGAAGGCGGTGCTGGGGCTGTAGCCGCGGTAGCGGGACGTCGTCATGCCGGGCTTGCCCGGGGATCCACGTCGATGGCCGGGACACGCCCGGCCATGACGGGCTGAGGATACCGACCGACCATGGATTTCGAATTCACCGAAGAGCAGCGGCTGTTGCGCGAGAGCCTCGACCGGCTGCTGGGCGACGCCTATGGCTTCGACAAGCGCAAGACCTATCTTGCCGAGGCGGACGGGTTCAGCGCCGCGATATGGTCGCAGTACGCCGAACTGGGCCTGTTGGGCTTGCCGTTCGCCGAAGAACATGGCGGGTTTGGCGGCAATGCCGTCGATGTGATGATCGTGATGGAGGCGTTCGGCCGGGTGCTCGCGCTCGAGCCTTACCTTGCGACCGTGGTGCTCGCCGGCACGGCGCTGGGTCATGCCGGCAGCGCGGCGCAGAACGAGGCGCTGGTGCCGCAAATCGTCGACGGCAGTCTGCGGCTCGCCGTCGCGCATGGCGAGCGCCAAGCGCGCTACGACCTCAACGACGTCCTCACCACCGCGACCAAGACCGCGTCCGGCTGGCGGCTCGACGGGGCGAAGAGCGTTGTCGTCCACGGCGATACGGCCGACAAGCTGATCGTCAGCGCCCGCGTGTCCGGAGACCGGCATGATCGTGACGGCATCGGCCTGTTCCTGGTCGATGCCCAGGCGGGCGGTATCGCCCGGCGCAGCTACAAGATGCGCGACGGGACCCCAGCCGCCGACATCGCGCTCTCAGATGTCGATGTGCCGACCGCCGATGTCCTTGGCGAACCCGGAAACGCGCTGGCGACGCTCGAACGGGTCAACGAGGCCGGCATCATGGCGACCTGCGCCGAGGCAGTCGGCACGATGGAAACGATGCTGGCGATGACGCTCGAATACATGAAAACGCGCGTCCAGTTCGGCAAGCCGATCGGCGAGAACCAGGCGCTGCAGCACCGCGCCAGCGAAATGATGATCGAGCTCGAAAAAGGCCGCAGTCTGGCGATGCTGGCGGCGATCATGGTCGACGA
>JAFAWI010000657.1 GCA_019241915.1 Alphaproteobacteria bacterium | reverse complement strand
TGATGCGGGGTTTGCAGTATTTGCCGTAGGCAATCCTGCGGCAAACGGGTACATCTTCTGCCCGAGTTTGTGCTTGTGGGGGGACGCACGGGGTGAGGGGGACGAAGTTCGCGTGGCTGCTTGCGCTCGCCACCCTTGGAGGATGCGAGAGCGTGCCGCCACCGCCGACTGTGGTCCAGATGCCGAGCATCGGCGGCCTCGCGCAGGGGGTCGACCTGCCGACCGACGCGAGCGATGTGCTCAGCGAGATCAAGGGCAGCCGGATCGATTTTGTCGCACGCTATTACCGCGACCCCTCCTCACGCTGGCCGCCGCTTAGCGCCGCCGAGGCGCAACGCCTGTCGGCGCAGGGGCTGAAGATCGTCACGGTCTACGAATGGCGGTCGCACGACCCGGCCTATTTTTCCTACGCCGCCGGCTATGGCGATGGCATCAATGCCTATCGTCAGGCGGAGGCGGTCGGCCAGCCGCCCGGCAGCGCGATCTATTTCGCCGTCGATTTCAATGCCAACGCGGCGCAGCTGCCGGCCGTCGAGCAGTATTTCCAGGGAGTCAACGCCGGCCTCGCAGCGCAGGGCGGCGGGCGGTCCGACTACAAGGTCGGCGTTTACGGCTCGGGTGCGGTGTGCGATGCAATCCGGCGCAGCGGCCTTGCGCAATACGCCTGGCTGTCGAATTCGCGCGCCTGGGCCGGCTCGTCGATGTATGTCGGCTGGAACATCCACCAAAGCGGCCGCTACGCGAACCTATCGTTCAACCACGATTCGAACGAGGCGAAGGACGATTACGGTGGATTCCAGGTGGCCGGCTATGCGCCGCCGGTGAACCCTGCCAGCGCGGCTATCGCCGTGGCGGCGGCCGCGCCGGTGGCAGCGGCAACAATCGTCAGCGGCGCGGTGTCCGCCGCGGTTCCCGCGACGACAGCGCCGCCCTCACCGCCACCGCCCGCCGCACCGGTAGCGGTGGCCGCTGTCGCGCCAACCCCGCCGCCAGCGCCTGCCCCGCGTCCGGTCGTCGAGGCCGCACTGCGCCCGCCGTCGCCGCCACCGGTCGCGGCGGAGCGGGCGCCCTTGCCGCGCCGCGTGGCGGAGGACGAAGCGCCGCCGCCCGAACACGACTCGGTGTTTGGCCGAGCGGTCAGGCGTGCCGCCGCCGAGCTAGGGCCGGCGACTGCCCATGCCGGCGAGCTGCGGTCAGGCCGCGAGAATTCGCGGCCGACAAGGTTGGCCGCGGCGAGGGTGGCGGCACCGCACGAACGCACGACGCCGCATGCAGCGAAAGCCTTGGCCGCGCCCAAGCGGACGGTTTACGCTGCCGCCACCACCAAACCCGTTGCGGCCGCTGCGCCGCGCAATCTGGGAGCTTCCTCTCATGGCGAACTTCACGACCGAGGACGCCGAGTATCTGCGCCACGGCGAGCGCAAGATCATGGCGCGCGTGTTCAAGCCGGAAGGGACGGGGCCGTCTCCGTGCTTCATTAATCTGCACGGCGGTGCCTGGAACAACGGCGACCTGGCTGACTCGACCGGGCTTGGCGAGTATCTCGCATCGCGCGGCGTGGCGATGTCGACGCTCAACTTCCGCCATGGGCCGGATGGTTACCCGACGACGCTCGCCGACATCAACTACGGCATCCGCTGGGTCAAGGCGCACGCGAAAGAGCTCCATATCGACCCCGGCCGCGTCGCGATCGGCGGGCAGTCGAGCGGCGGCCATCTGGCGATGCTGGCGGCGATGCGGCCCAAGGACCCGCGCTACTATGCCATTCCGTGCCAGGGCTGCGACGATCCGTCGGTGCGCGGCGTCTTTATGCAATGGCCCGTGATCAACCCGCTGTCGCGCTACAAGCACGCCAAGCGTCTCGTCGCCGCTGGCGACCCGCCGGCCTGGGCGGTCGGCATGGATAAGAAGCACGAGACCTACTGGCACTCCGAGGCCGAGATGGCCGAGGGCAACCCGATCCTGATTCTCGAGCGCGGCGAGAAGGTCGTGATGCCACCGGCGGTGTGGCTGCAGGGCCGCCCCGACCTCACCCACGATTATCACGACCCCGATTCGGACTTCCCGGGCAACGAGCCCGAACGGTTTGTCTCAAACTACCGCAAGGCCGGGGGGGACATTGAGATCGCCTATTTCGACAACACCAAGCGCGGGACCGACACGACCCACGAGCCGGTCTACCAGTTCATGCAAAAGCATGTGAAATAGCCGGGCGCGCAGTTGAGCCAGCCCCTCCGACCCGCTATCAAGCGGGTCGGGCGGGCTTTCTTTTTGCGATCGGTGCAGCCCGCTTGTCGGGCGGATGAGCGCAGCGTAATCCGCAAGGCGGCTCGGATAACGGCGGATGGCGCTTTGCTTGTCCGCCCTACGGAGACGGGGCGTCGGCATGGCCTTGACCAACGCGGCAACCGATCAGCACAAGGCGGCGGGGGTCGACATCGCCGAGGCCGATGCCGGGCTCAACAACATCGTCGCGCGTATTGTCGGCACTTGGCCCAGGTCGGGCTTTGGCGCGGTGCAGCTGCCGATCGGCTTTTTCGCCAATGTCATCGACATCGGCGGCACCGGTCTCGCGATCACCACCGACGGTGTCGGCTCCAAGGCGATGATCGCAGACATGATGCGACAGTACGACACGATCGGCATCGACTGCATCGCGATGAACGTCAACGATCTACTGTGCGTCGGTGCGCGGCCGGTGTCGCTGGTCGATTACATCGCGGTGGAGAAGGCCGATGCGGCGATGCTCGACGGCATCGCGGTGGGCCTTGCCGAGGGGGCGCGGCAGGCCGGCGTCTCGATCACCGGCGGCGAGATTTCGCAGCTGCGTGACGTCGTGCGCGGCTTCGACCTTGTCGGCACCGCCGTCGGCACGGTCGCGCTCGACCGTATCCTGGTCGGGCGCGACATCCAGCCGGGCGATGCGGTGATCGGCATCGCATCGAGCGGTATCCACTCGAACGGCATGACCCTGACGCGCCGTGTGTTCTTTGAACAGGCCGGCGCAACGGTCGACACCTACTTTGGCGAACTCGGCTGCACGCTGGGCGAGGAGTTGCTGCGCCCGACGGTGATCTACGCACCGGAGGCGCTTGAAGTTTTGAATCAGGTGTCGTCCGTCAAGGCGTTGATGCACATAACAGGCGACGGTTTGCTGAACCTGCTGCGTATCGATGCCGACATGGGCTTTGTGATCGACGCTCTGCCGGAGCCGCCGCCGCTGTTCGGGCTCGTCGAGAAGCTCGGTGGCGTCAGCCGCGCCGAGATGTTCGAGGTCTATAATATGGGCATTGGCTTCTGTCTGGTGGTTGCGCCGGGCGATGCCGACTTGACGCTCGACATTCTGCGGCGGCACGGCCGGAGCGCTTCGGTGATT
>JAFAWI010000647.1 GCA_019241915.1 Alphaproteobacteria bacterium | reverse complement strand
ACAGGCTGACGGCTGCGTCCCTGCTGCCGGCCGACACGCCATTGGAAAAAGAACTCGCCGGCGAGGAGCCGGTCGAGATGGCCAACCTGACGAGCGCGCAGACGGGCATCGCCGGGACGATCTTCATTTCGAGCGCGATGGACCAGCGCGGGCCGCGGGTGAAATATTTTGAGCGGCCGGGGCGTACCCAGCCGAGTTTCTCGGTGTCGATCGCCGAGGCGCCCGCGGTTGTCGCGAACAGCCTGCCGGGGCGAGTCGTTCGTCGGATGTCGACGCAGGTGATCGATTGGGTGTCGCGCAACAAAGACGCGCTGCTCGATTTCTGGAACAACGGCGATACGTGGACGCCGCCGGAGGTCAACGACTTCATCCAAAAGTTGCAGCGTATCTGAGAGAGATTGCGCGATGAGCGATCCGATCAAATTCAGCCTCGACGGGCGCGAGGTCGAGGCGCAGCCGGGCGAGACGATCTGGCAGGTGGCTAACCGGCTCGGGACCGAGATCCCGCATCTGTGCTGGCGGCCGGAGCCGGGCTACCGCGCCGACGGCAATTGCCGCGCCTGCATGGTCGAGATCGAAGGCGAGCGGGTGCTCGCCGCCTCGTGCATCCGCAAACCGAGCGACGGCATGAAGGTGCAGACCGCCAGCGAGCGCGCCAAGTTTTCGCGCCAGATGGTGTTCGAGCTGCTGATCGGCGACCAACCCGAACGCCAGGTCGCGCACGACCCGAACTCGTCATTCTGGCAATGGGCCGACCAGTTGCGGGTCGCCCACAGCCGCTTCCCGGAACGCGCGCAGCCGCTGCCCGACCGCAGCCATGTCGCGATGGCGGTCCAGCTCGACGCCTGCATCCAGTGCAACCTCTGCGTCCGCGCCTGCCGCGAGGTGCAGGTCAACGACGTGATTGGCATGGCCGGGCGCGGCCACCACGAGAAGATCGTGTTCGATTTCGACGACCCGATGGGCAATTCGACCTGCGTCGCCTGCGGCGAATGCGTCCAGGCGTGCCCGACCGGCGCGTTGATGCCGGGGACCCAGATCGACGCCAACGGCGTCTTCTGCAACGCCCCCGACCGCACGGTCGACAGCGTCTGCCCCTATTGCGGGGTCGGCTGCCAGCTGACCTACCAGATCAAGCACGACCGCATCGTCGCGGTCGAAGGCAAGGACGGGCCGGCCAACCACAACCGGCTCTGCGTCAAGGGCCGCTTCGGTTTCGACTACGTCCACCATCCTGACCGGCTGACCGAGCCGATGATCCGCAAGGACGGCGTCTCAAAACACGACACCGACATCGATCCGGCCAACCCCTGGACGCATTTCCGCAAGGCGAGCTGGGAGGAGGCGCTCGACCGCGCCGCGCAGGGCCTCGTCAAAATCCGCGACCGCGACGGACAGCGTGCGCTGGCCGGGTTCGGATCGGCCAAAGGGTCGAACGAAGAGGCCTACCTGTTCCAGAAGCTGGTGCGCACCGGCTTCGGCAGCAACAATGTCGACCACTGCACACGGCTCTGCCACGCCTCGTCGGTCGCCGCGCTGATGGAAGGGATCGGCTCGGGCGCGGTGACCGCGCCGTTTACGGCCGCCGAGGACGCCGACGTCATTATCGTGATCGGCGCGCGGCCGACCGAGAACCATCCGGTGGCCGCGACCTTCTTCAAGCAGGCCGCCAAACGCGGCGCGCAGGTCCTTGTGATGGACCCGCGCGGCCACCAGCTCGGCCGGCACGCCAGCCAGGTGCTGCAGTTCAGCCCCGGCCGCGACGTCGCCATGCTCAACGCCTTGATCCACACGATCGTCGAGGAGGGCCTGACGGACCGCCAGTACATCCAGGCCCACACCGAGGACTACGAGAGGTTGCGCGAGCACATTAAGGACTACGCCCCGGAGAAGATGGCGCCGCTCTGCGGCATCGACGCGGCCACCTTGCGCCACGTCGCGCGGGCTTATGCGCGTGCCGAGCGGGCCATCATCTTTTGGGGCATGGGCATCTCGCAGCACACGCACGGCACCGACAATGCGCGCTGTCTGATCGCGTTGGCGATGATCACCGGCCAGGTCGGCCGCCCCGGCACCGGGCTGCACCCGCTGCGCGGCCAGAACAATGTGCAAGGCGCCTCGGACGCGGGCCTGATCCCGATGGTCTACCCCGACTACCAGTCGGTCGCGAACCCGCAGGTGCGCGCGAAGTTCGAGACATTGTGGGGCACCGAGCTCGACGACAAGCCCGGGCTCACCGTGGTCGAGATCATGGACGCGGTACATCGCGACGAGATCAAGGGCATGTACATCATGGGCGAGAACCCGGCGATGTCGGACCCCGATGTCGAGCATGCGCGCGAGGCGCTGGCGCATCTCGAACACCTGGTCGTGCAGGACATCTTTCTGACCGAGACGGCAAAATACGCCGATGTCGTGCTGCCCGCCTCGGCCTGGCCGGAAAAAGACGGCACCGTCTCCAACACCAACCGCCAGGTGCAGATGGGCCGCGCCGCGCTGCCGCTGCCGGGCAACGCGCGGCTCGATCTGATGACGATACAGGAGATCGCCCGCCGGATGGGGCTCAACTGGAATTACGCCGGCCCGGCCGACGTGTTCGCCGAGATGAAGCTGGCGATGCCGTCACTCGACAACATCACCTGGGAGCGGCTGCTGCGCGAGGATTCGGTGACCTATCCGTGCGACGCCGCCGACAAGCCCGGCAACGAGATTGTCTTCGGCAACGGCTTCCCGACCCCGTCGGGCCGCGCCAAGCTGGTACCGGCGGCGATCATCCCGCCGGCCGAGGAGCCCGACGCCGAATATCCGATGGTGCTGACCACCGGCCGCCAGCTCGAACATTGGCACACCGGTGCGATGACCCGGCGCGCCACCGTGCTCGACGATATCGAGCCCGAGGCGGTGGCGAGCCTGGCGCCCAGCGAACTGCGCCGGCTCGGGCTGCACGCGGGCGAGCCGGTGCGGGTGACGACGCGGCGCGGACATATCGAACTCAAGGCGCGCGCCGACAGCAACGTCGCACCCGGCATGGTGTTCATCCCGTTCTGCTATGCCGAGGCGGCGGCCAATATCCTCACCAACCCGCAGCTCGACCCGATCGGCAAAATCCCGGAGTTCAAGTACTGCGCCGCCAAGGTCGAGCCGGTCGCTGCGCGGGCCGCCGCGGAGTAGCCGAGCGCGCGGCCTCGGCCTCGGTTGCCGTAAGCGTGCATTCTTCCTCGCGCGCCGCCCGGACGCCGTGCAATATGGCGAGGAGCTGATCCCGCGCCTGCGCGCGCTGGCCGCGCTGCGTTGATGCGGCCGCACAGCATTCCAGCCCACACAAGCGGCGGCGCGAGCCGCGGAAGGCAAGACCATGCGCGTGAGCACGATGATCCGCATCAACGCACAGCCCGGGCTGATGGATCGCATCACCGATTTCGCGCGCCAGGTCGAGGCGCGCGGATTTCCCGGCTTGTGGATCGGCGACTCGCTGGGCCGCGGCCGGCCGACGCTCGATTCTCTGCAGGTGCTGACCGCCTGCGCCGCGGTGACATCGAAGATCGAGCTCGGGATCAGCGTCCTGCAGTTGCCGCTGCGCAACCCGGTCGAGCTTGCGCACCGGGTCCAGTCGCTGCAGGCGATGTCGGGCAACCGGCTGATCCTCGGTGTCGGCAGCGGCTCGACACGCGACGATTTCGAGCTGCTCGGCTACGACTACGACCACCGGTTCCGCGCCTTTCGGCAGGCGATCGACACGATGCGCAAGGTGTGGCACGGCGAGCCGGTCAATGGCGGCACGCTCGCCACCTGGCCCGGCTGCCAGGGCGGGCCACCGATCCTGATCGGCGCCTGGCGCAGCCCGCGCTGGATCACCTATGCCGCCAAAGAGGCGCAGGGCTGGACCCCGTCGGGCCGCTACAGCAGCCTCGAAGACCTCGAATATGGCATGAGGGTCTATCGCGAAGCCGGCGGCCGCAACGCCGTTCTCGCCAACTGCTCGGTCGACCTCAAAGAGCGCCCGGAATCGGCAGAGCTGGCCAAGCTGGCCAGCGTCAACTTCATCTGCCCGCCGGAGGAAGCGCGGGCACGCATCAGGCGG
>JAFAWI010000238.1 GCA_019241915.1 Alphaproteobacteria bacterium | reverse complement strand
GGTGGCGCTGTCGTAAACCCCGTCGGCGAACTGCGGTCCGGGCCGCGGCTTCAGGGCCTGTTGCACGGCACGCACGTCGTCGCCGGTAAGCGGCGGCTGTTCCAGACGCAGCGCACGCGCGAGCGGCGCCGGCGGATGCGTCGCGGTGCCGCCGAACCAGCCGCCGATGTCGCTGCCGTTAAGTTTCAAGGGTTGCCCGAGCGCTCCGGAGAGGTGGTAAGTCAGCACCGCTGCGCCGTCGGCGGCGGTAGCCGGGCTGCCGAGGAATTTGATCAGGGGCAGGAAGGTCCGGTCGAACTGGGCAGTATCGATGTCGCCAAGCGCGTCGAACCCGCGCACCGTGATGTCGCCCGAGGCCTCGTAACCGAGCGGCGGCGGCGGCGCACGGCGCGCCTCCCCGCTTGCCGCTATAGCGGCGCTTTTGAAGGTCACCATCGCGTCATAGACCCGCAGCACCGGCTGCAGCGCCATCGACGCACCCAGCATCTGCCGAAAGGCCTTTTGCCGATCCTCCTGGTCCGCTTCCGGTCCGCCCTGTGCGGCGGCTTCGGCGATACTGCGCAGCACCGCGACGGCGATGTCCTCGACGCCGAAATCGAGGTCGACGCTGCGCGGCACGCGGTTCTCGTCGAGCACCGAGGGCGCCAGCGACAGGCCGGCATGACCAAGCGTGAGCCGGAAGCTCGCCTTGTCACGGTCAAACCCCTCGATGCCGCCGCCGATCCAAGCCTTGTCGAGCGCCACCAGCGTCTCGCCGCCCGGACGCTTTGCGACCACCCGCTCAACGCTGGCATTGCCGTTCGAATAGCTGAAGACCGAGAACACTTTCGGCAGCAGCGCCAGCATCTCCTGGGTGCGCTTTTCGGGATCGTGCTGGAAGTTGTCGCGAATCTCGGTGGCGCGGTCGCGAAACGCATCGAGTTCGGCAAGGCTGGGCCCGCCGGTCTCGCCGCTGTAGGCGATGCGGCCGACGGAGCCCTCGATCTGCGCGTCCGGCAGCGCGAATGCGATCCGGTTCAGGTCGAGCGCCAGCGGGCCGCGCCAGCTGCCGTCGCCGTTGCGAACCGTTTTCCAGCTGCCCGAAACCGGGCCGAGCGAGACTGAACCGGGATGATCCTTGGCCGCAATCCGTGCCGCGGCTACCTCAAAGCCGACATCGCGCTGCCGTTCGGCGTCGCCTTGCAGCGTCACGGTAGCCTTGCCGCCGTCCACCGTCAGGTGCACCTCCTCGCCCGTGGGCGTGGTGACGGTGGCATTCGGCAATGTGACCGTGACCTCGGTGATGTCGTCGCCGGCGGGTGCGGGGCGCTCGCGGATCTCGATGCGATCGAGCGTAATCGTCGCCACCGCCGCGGCATCGCCCGGGTCCTTGCGGATCGAAAACCGCGCGTTGGCCAGTTTCGCGGTCGCGCCGCCGCCGCTGTCGCCGACATCGATGCTTTCGGCGCCGTCCCAGTGGAGCCGTCCGGGCGCCACCAGCTGCAGCCGGCGGAGAAACGAATCGATGTCGCTCTTGAGCTGGTCCGCGCCGGCCGCGACGGCGGCGTCGATCGTCGCGGTGGCGGTCAGCAAAGCACCGGCAACGGCGATGGTGCGCAGCCTCGGTTGCAGCGTCATGAGCTTATCCATCCCGGAAGTATCTAGTATACGCCGACGGTCGCGCTGCTCTCCCGGTCGCGAAGACGCAGCAAAAAAAGAGGCCGCTTGGGGCGGCCTCAAGGCTGAGGGGAGGATGCCCATGCGGGCCGCGCGCCTCAAGGAAGCGCGTCCACCGCAGAATCCGCGAGAAAAATCACCAAACCGTTAACGATTGCCGTGGCTTGGCCGATGCCGTCAAAGAAAACCCTTGCATCCCCCCGGCCCCGGCTCAAAATTGCGATGAGGCTGGGGTGCTGCCCGGCGGCGCGGCGCGACCTGCGCCCCTCTGGCGGCTGAGAACAGACCCACTGAACCTGGCCGGGCATGTCCCGGTGAAGGGAGTCCGTCATCACCGCGACTACTGCTGTAACGGACCGACCCCGCACCGTCGTCATTGGCGCCGGGGTGATCGGATTGGGTATTGCCTGGCGGCTGGCTCAGGCGGGGTGCCGCGTCACGGTCTTCGACCGGGACGAGGCCGGCCGCGGCGCCAGTTGGGCGGCCGCCGGTATGCTCGCCGCGGCGGCCGAGGCCGAGCCCGGCGAGCAGCCGTTGCTGCCGCTGACGCTCGAAAGCCAGCGGCTGTGGCCCGCTTTTGCGGATGAACTCGAAGCCGCGAGCGGTATATCACCCGAATACCGCGACGAGGGCACGCTCGTCGTCGCACTCAACCGCGACGACGCCGAGACGTTGCGGCACGCGTACGAATTCCAGAAGGGCCTCGGGCTCGACCTCGAATGGCTCAACGGTGGCGAGGCACGCCGCCGCGAGCCGCACCTGAAACCGGGGATCGCTGCCGCGGTGTTCAGCCCCCAGGACCATCAGGTCGAGAACCGGGCTGTCGCCAGAGGTCTCGCCGCCGCCTGCCGGCGGGCCGACGTCGTCATCCGTGAACATTCCCCGGTGCGCGAGATCGATATCGTGGGCGGCCGGGCGTGCGGCGTCGTCACCGACGGCGGCCGGGTCGCGGCCGAGGCGGTGGTGCTGGCAGCCGGCGCCTGGTCGCGCGAGATCGGCGGCATCCCAGCGACCGCGCAGCCGCCGGTGCGGCCGATCAAGGGGCAGATGCTGGCGCTGCGGATGGATTTGGCCGCGCCGGTGCTGCGCCATGTCGTGTGGCTGCCGCGCGGCGGCTACCTGGTGCCGCGCAACGACGGCAGGCTGATTGTCGGCGGCACAGTCGAGGAGCGCGGGTTCGACAGCGCGATCACCGCCGGCGGCATGCTGGCGCTGATCGAGGGCGCGTGGCGCGCGGTGCCGACGATCGAGGAATTGCCGCTTGCCGAGACCTGGGTCGGCTTCCGCCCCGGCTCGCGCGATGACGCGCCGATGCTGGGGCCGAGCGGGATTGACGGCCTGACCATCGCCACCGGCCACCACCGCAACGGCATCCTCTTGACGCCGGTCAGCGCCGATGTGATCAGCGCCTACATTCTGACCGGGCACCTGCCCGCGATGGCGCGGCCGTTCGACCCGAGGCGCTTCGCCGCGCCGGGCCCCGCCCCGATTGCCGCGGCGGCGCAATGACCCGGCTCAAGATCAACGGCGTCGACGAGGAAATCGCGGCGACCACCGTCGCGCAGCTGCTCGCGGTTCGCGGCATCGACCCCGGCGCCCGGTTTCTCGCGGTCGCGATCAACGGTGCGGTGGTGCGGCGCGCGGATTGGGCAGACGTGGAACTGGCCAGCGGCGATGCGGTCGAGATCGTCCGGCCGCTGCAAGGCGGGTGACGGCCATTTCGCCTCCCGCGGGCTTGACCCGCCGGTCCACGTCTTCCGACCCCGGCCGCCAGGAAGCGGGTTGCCGGGTCGAGCCCGCCCAAAGGGCCGACGGAGAGGCTTTGGTTCCGGTACGTTTTGTTTAGGATGCGCATATGACGACCGACCCCTTCCTGATCGCCGGCACGCCGCTCAAATCGCGGCTGTTCATCGGCACGGCGGGATATCCCAACCAGCAGGTCATGCTCGATTCGCTCGAGGCGAGCGGTGCCGAGTTGGTGACGATGTCGATCCGGCGGATCAGCCTCGACTCGTACAGCGGCAGCCTGGTCGATGTGCTGAGCCCGCGCTGCCGGCTGTTGCCGAACACCTCGGGCTGCGTCACCGCGCGCGATGCGATCCTCACCGCCGAGCTGGCGCGCGAGGCTCTGCAGACCAACTGGGTCAAGCTCGAGCTGATCGGCGACCGCGAGACGCTTTACCCCGATGTCGAGCAGTTGGTGCCCGCGGCGGACGAATTGGTGCGCAAGGGCTTTATCGTGCTGCCCTATTGCAACGACGATCCTGTCACCTGCCAGAAGCTCGCCGATATCGGCTGTGCCGCGGTGATGCCGCTCGGCTCGCTGATCGGCTCGGGGCGCGGCATCGCCAACCCGGCGGCGATCGAACTCATTTGCGGGCGCAGCCCGGTACCGGTGGTGCTCGACGCCGGCATCGGCACCGCCTCCGATGCGGCGCAGGCGATGGAGCTCGGCTGCGACGCGGTCCTCGTCAATACCGCGATCGCCAAGTCGCATGATGCGGTGCGCATGGCCGCGGCGATGAAGGCCGCGGTCGAGGCCGGCCGGCTGGCGCGGCTCGCCGGCCGGATCCCCGAGCGCACCTTCGCCGAACCGTCGAGCCCGCAACTCGGCCTCGTCGGCACGTAAGGCGCATGCGGCGGGCTGAAGCGTGTTCTTCTTCCTGCCGCTCTACGACGACAACCCGACATCCCGGCCGCCGGTCGTTACCTATCTGCTGATCGGCATTTGCGTGGCGGTGTTTCTCTGGCAACTCGGCCAGGACGACAGAGCGGTCGCCTACGGCCTCGGAATGATCCCGGCCGTCGTGTTCGGCAGGGCCCACCTGCCGTCGAGCCTGGCGACGGTGCCGCCCTGGGCGACGCTCTTCACGAGCATGTTCCTGCATTCGGGCTGGCTGCACATCGCCGGAAACATGCTGTTCCTGTGGATTTTTGGGAACAACATCGAGGACGTCCTGGGACATGGCCGCTACCTGCTGCTCTATCTGCTGAGTGGCGTCGCGGCGGCGCTGGGACAAGGCCTCGCCGACCCCGGCTCGACAGTGCCGATGGTCGGCGCCAGCGGCGCCATCGCCGGCGTGCTTGGCGCGTATCTGCTGCTGTACCCCTACGCCAATGTCCACGTGCTGGTGCTGATCATCGTCTTTGCGCGGATTGTCACGGTCCCGGCCTGGATCATGCTCG
This sequence comes from Alphaproteobacteria bacterium, assembly GCA_019241915.1. Taxonomy (GTDB): domain Bacteria; phylum Pseudomonadota; class Alphaproteobacteria; order ATCC43930; family CGMCC-115725; genus DATARH01. The sequence goes on along the minus strand of JAFAWI010000238.1, from coordinate 1,858 downwards.
GCCTGTGGTTCGCCGCGCAGCTGCTGAGCGGTCTCGCTGACGAAGGCGGTGCCGGCGGTGTCGCGTTCTGGGCCCATGTCGGCGGGTTTGCCGCCGGGGTCGTGCTGCTCTTGGTAATGCGGCCGCGCGGGATTGGGCTGTGGCGGCCGCAGCGGACGCCGCAATTTGTCGCCGCTGCGCCGCGCGACTTTGCCGGCCGGCGCACCTTTCACGGCAGCGTCCCCGAGAGCGGCACGCCGTGGAACCGGCCGCGCTGGCCATGGGATCAATAGCATCGCGGCGGCACGGGCCGTTGCCGCGGTCTCGGTGTCGGCTATAGTCGCCCAGCTGCGGCAGGGAGGATGCGATGCGCTGGCTTCGCTATGAGGTGAACGGGCAGGAATCCTACGGCATCGTCGAAGGCGACGAGGTCGTCGCGGTCACCGGCGACCCGTTCGCCGGATACGAGCTGACGCGTGCACGGCACCGGCTGCGCGATGTCAAATATCTGGTGCCCGTGATTCCCAAGACCTTCTATGCGGCGGGGCTCAACTACGTCGAGCACATCACCGAGATGGCGGCAAAGCGCGGCGAGAAGCCGAATATTCCGCCGGCCGCCGATATCGGCTACCGCGCCAACAACGCGCTGATCGCGCACAACGAGAACATCGTCATCCCGCACGACGCCGGCGAACTGGTGCAGTACGAGGCCGAACTGGTCGCGGTGATCGGCACCAAGGCCAAGTATCTGTCGGAAGCCGACGCGCTGTCCTGCGTCCTCGGCTGGACCATCGGCAACGACATGAGCGAGCGGACGTGGCAGCGCAACGACCGCACGCTGTGGCGCGCCAAGAACAGCGACACCTTCAAGCCGATGGGGCCGTGGATCGAGACCGATTTCGACCTCGAAGCAGCGCGCACCATCGTCCGCGTCAACGGCGAGGAGACCGACAATTTTCAGACCAACCACATGCTCTACAGCGTCGCCACCTTTATCAGCCGCATGTCGCAATACCTGACCCTGTGGCCGGGCGATGTGGTGTGGATGGGCACCGAGGGCTCGCCGAAGAATTTGAAGCACGGCGATGTCTGCGAGATCGAGATCACCGGCATCGGCATCCTGCGCAACCCGCTGATCCGCGAGAAACGCTAGCCGACGTTACCAGCTCACGTCATGGCCGGCTCGTTCCGGCCATCCACGTCTTTTCAGCCGCTCGCGACGCTTCCGTCATGCCCGGAACAAGTCCGGGCATGACGGATAAAGGTGCTTCATGACGCTCTCGCTCTTCGATCTTTCCGGAAAAGTTGCCGTCATCACCGGCTCGTCGCGCGGCATCGGCCGGGCGATGGCCGAGTTGTTCGCCGAGGCTGGCGCCAAGGTAGTGATCTCGGGCCGTAACCTCGAACCCTGCGAGGAAGTCGTCGCTGCGATCAAGGAGAAGAGAGGCGAGGCCACCGCAGTCACCTGTCGCATCTCCGACAAGGCGCAGTGCGAGAGCCTGGTCGCCAAGGCCAACGAGGCCTATGGCCGGGTCGACGTCATGGTGTGCAACGCCGCGATCAACCCGCATCACGGCCCGATCGACGACCTCAAGGACGAGGTCTTCGAGCGGATGATGGTCAACAACGTCCAGTCGAATTTCTGGTTCGCCAAGGCGGTCAAGCCGGGCATGGTCGAGCGCAAGGAAGGCTCGATCATCTTCATCATCTCGGTGGCGGCGCTGCATGCCTCGCTGGAGCTGCCGATGTACGGCATCACCAAGCTCGCCGACTTCGCGCTGGCCCGCACTCTTGCTGCCGACTGGGGCGAGGACGGCATCCGGGTCAATTGCATCGCGCCCGGCCTCGTCGTGACCCAGTTCGCCCGCGTGCTCTATGA
>JAFAWI010000165.1 GCA_019241915.1 Alphaproteobacteria bacterium | reverse complement strand
CGGCCAAAAGCCGCGGCGAGGCGCTGGACCACGTGCTGTTTTCCGGCCCACCCGGGCTTGGCAAGACGACCTTGGCGCAGATCGTCGCCCGCGAGCTCGGGGTCGGCTTCCGCGCCACCTCGGGACCGGTGATCCAGCGCGCCGGCGATCTGGCGGCGCTGCTCACCAGCCTGCAGCCGCGCGACTTGTTGTTCATCGACGAGATCCACCGGCTGATGCCGGCGGTCGAGGAAGTGCTCTATCCGGCGATGGAGGATTTCCAGCTCGACCTGATCATCGGCGAAGGGCCGGGCGCGCGCTCCGTGCGCATCGACCTGCCGCCGTTCACCCTGGTCGGCGCGACGACGCGCTCGGGCCTCATCACACGGCCGTTGCGCGAACGCTTCGGCATCCCGCTGCGCCTGGTGTTTTACGAGCCGGCCGAGCTGGCGCTGATCGTCGGCCGCGGCGCGCGCGTGCTCGGCTTTGCGCTGGATGCGGACGGCGCCGCCGAGATCGCCCGCCGCGCCCGCGGCACGCCGCGCGTGGCGATGCGTCTGTTGCGGCGCATCCGCGATTTCGCTGCGGTGCAGGGTTGGCCTTCGGTCGACGCGGCGACAGCCGACGCGGCGCTGTCGCGGCTCGACGTCGACGCGCGCGGGCTCGACGGGATGGATCGCCGCTACCTGCGCTGCATCGCCGAGAATTACGGCGGCGGGCCCGTCGGGGTCGAGACCATGGCCGCTGCGCTTGGCGACCAGCGCGACGTGATCGAGGAGGTGATCGAGCCGTATCTGGTGCAGGAAGGTTTTGTCCAGCGCACCCCGCGCGGCCGCCTCTTGACCGACGCCGCCTATCGCCACCTCGACCTCAACCCGCCCGCCCGCGCGCCGAGCCAGTTCGACCTGCTGGCCCCGCTGGGCCCCGAGGACGAGGCGCCGTGACGCGGCATCGTTGCAGGGCGGAAAAGCGCAGCGCCCTCCGCCACCGTCGCGATGAGGATCGGCGGATTACGCTTCGCTCATCCGCCCTACATTGCTCGGGTGAGGAGCGTTGAGGATGGCATTTGCCAACGACCCTCATTCGGATGCGCCGCGCGCAGCGCGGCCTCGAAAGACGCACGACGCTTCCGAAGCCCATCTCACCCACATGCTGCAACTGCGTGTCTATTACGAGGACACCGATGCGGCCGGCATGGTCTACCACGCCAATTACCTGAAATTCGCCGAGCGCGGGCGCAGCGACATGCTGCGCAGCCTCGGGTTCGGGCATCGCCGGCTCGCGCACGAGAGCGGCGTCGGTTTCGCGGTGCGCCGCTGCTCGGTCGAGTATCTGGCGCCGGCGCGTCTCGAAGACGAACTGACGGTGGAGACTTCGCTGACCGGGATCGGCGCCGCGACGCTCGACCTGCGCCAGCAGGTCCGGCGCGGCAGCGAGTTGCTCGCCGACCTCACCATCGTCGTCGCCTGTATCGGCCGCGACGGCCGGCCGCGCCGGCTGCCGAGCGCATTGCGCGCGGCGCTCGCCGGGCAGCGCGCGCCATAGTTGCGCCTTATCTCCATGTTTCTTGCCCGAATGACGCCATAAAGGCCCGCCAAGAATGCCCGTCGAAACATCGCACCTTCCCGGTACCGTGTCGCACAGCCTCTCGATCCTCGATCTGGTCGGACAAGCCGACCTGATCGTCAAACTGGTGCTGCTTATCCTGCTGCTCGCCTCGTTCTGGTCGTGGGCGGTGATCTTCGACAAGCTGATGCGGCTGCGGCGGCTGCGCGCCGCGGCCACCAGCTTTGAGGAAACGTTCTGGTCGGGCGGCTCGCTCGACGATCTGTTCGACCGGGTCGGCCAGCGGCCGATCGATCCGATGAGCGCCGTATTCGCCGCAGCGATGCGCGAATGGCGGCGCAGCGCCGCGAAGGGGCTGCTCGGCACCGCCAACATGCGCGCCAGCCTGCAGCAGCGCATCGAGCGGGTGATGAACGTCACCGTCGGCCGCGAAATGGATCGCGCCGAGCGCTTTATGAGCTACCTCGCGACGGTCGGTTCGACCGCGCCGTTTGTCGGGCTGTTCGGCACGGTCTGGGGCATCATGGACAGCTTTCAATCGATCGCCGCCGCCAAGAACACCAGTCTCGCAGTGGTCGCCCCGGG
>JAFAWI010000118.1 GCA_019241915.1 Alphaproteobacteria bacterium | reverse complement strand
TCGGTGTAGCCCTGGCCGCTGGCGCCGCGGATGCGGCCGATGCGAGCAGCATCGATCCGTTCGACTTCAAGCGCGCACGCGCTCGGGCAATCGTGCGGGCAGACGCTGAACGCGGTGTCGAGCGGCAAAGCGTGGCTCCGGCGCAGTTGGGGCGCAGGATACCAGCGTTAGCCGATTGTGGTAAAATGAGCTAATGCCCGCCGCGGCCCTCTACGATCCGATCCTCAAGCGCTTCCGCGCCGCACTCGATGCGCTCTACGGCGACCGCATCGAGCGGGTGGTGCTGTACGGTCGCGCGCGCGGCGATCACCGAGAGGATTCGGACTACGACGTCGCAGTGTTTCTGCACGACCTGACAAACCGCCGAGATGAAGTACGCCGCATGGTGCCTTTAGTCGTAGAGATGATCGATGACACCGGCACCGTTATTCACGCGACGCCTTATCACGCCGGCTCTTATGACGATCGCACATCGTTAATGCGGGAAATTCGCCTCGAAGGGGTCGATCTTTGACGCCCGAGGCAGACGGGCATTTGCGCAAGGCAAGAGATGACTTGGCGAAAGCACGTGGCGTGCTGGAGCAATTGCATTATGGCGATGAAGCAGGACGTCTGGCTTACCCCGCAGCTTTTCATGCAGCGCAAGCGCTGATAGCCGAACGAACTTCGCGAACCGCCAAAACGCATGCCGGCGTCCACAGCCAGTTTCCTCTGCTGACGAAGAACGACACGCGGCTCGATGCTGGTCTGCGCGGCTTTTTATCGGATGCTTCTGATCTGAAGACGATTTCCGATTACGCCGTCGGACCCGGCGCGAGCGTATCGCTACAAGAAGCCGAAACAGCGATTGCTACTGCCAAACAGTTCGACGACCGCATCGCCGCCGCAGTATTGGCCGCATCGCCATAACGGGAAGACTCCGATGACCTTCGCCCTGAGCCCCGACCAGCTCGAAATTCGCGATGCGGTAGCGCGGTTATGTGCCGACTTTGACGATGCTTATTGGCTCAAGAAGGACAGCGACGGCGGGTTCCCGCACGAGTTCCACCAGGCGATGGCGGCGGGCGGCTGGCTGGGTGTGGCGATGCCCGAGGCGTTCGGCGGCAGCGGCCTTGGCATCACCGAAGCGGCGGTGGTGATGCAGGCGGTGGCGCAGTCGGGCGCCGGGTTCTCGGGCGCCTCGGCGGTGCATATGAACATTTTCGGGCTGCATCCGGTGGTCGTTTTCGGCAACAACGAGCAGCAGCGGCGCTGGCTGCCGCCGCTGATCGAGGGCAAGGAAAAGGCCTGCTTTGCGGTGACCGAACCCGATGTCGGGCTCGATACGACCCACATCAAGACGCGTGCCGTGAAGGAGGGGAACGGCTACGTCATCACGGGCCGCAAAATCTGGACGTCCACCGCGCAAGTCACCGAGAAGATGCTGATCTTGACGCGTACGACGCCCTATGAGGAGGCGGCACGGCCGTCGCAGGGCATGACCCTGTTCTACACCGACCTCGACCGCAGCACGGTTGAGGTGCGCGAAATCCCCAAGATGGGCCGCCACGCGGTCGATTCGAACATGCTGTTTATCGACGGGCTCAAGGTGCCGCTCGAAGACCGCATCGGTGAGGAAGGCAAGGGGTTCCAATACATCCTGCATGGGATGAACCCGGAGCGTATCCTGATCGCCGCCGAGGCGGTCGGGCTCGGCCGTGCCGCGCTCGCCCGAGCGGCACGCTATGCCACCGAGCGCGTGGTGTTCGGCCGGCCGATCGGCCAGAACCAGGGCATCCAACACCCCCTCGCCGAGCGCTGGGTCGAGCTGGAAGCGGCCGAATTGCTGGTACTGCGTGCCGCCGCCGCCTACGACGCGCACGAGAAGGCCGAACTGGTCGGCGCCTATGCCAATGCCGCCAAGTATTTTGCCGGCGAGGCCGGCGCCAGGGCGTGCGAGACCGCGATGCTGACCCATGGCGGGATGGGCTATGCCAAGGAATTCCACGTCGAGCGCTTTTTCCGCGAAGCGCAGATTGCGCGCATCGCGCCGGTGATGGCGCAGCTCATCCTGTCCAATATCGGCGAGCGCGTGCTCGGCCTGCCGAAGTCTTATTGACGAGATTTCAGCCGCGTCCGTCTGTTAGCGTTGCGGACAGGACGCAAGAGGGTCCGATGAAGCACGCCGCCTCGCTGGCCTTGACCTTTACCGCAGGCGTCGGCGCCGGGCTGTTCGCCATCGCCCCGCTACAGGCGCAGAACCCGCCGAAATCCGCCTTTGTCATCGCCGAGACGCACGTCACCAACCCCTACGGGTTCAGCGATTACGTCCGACAGGAACCGGCGAGTCTTGCGCCATATCGCGGTCGGATCGTCGCGCGCGCCCTCCCCGACAGCCGCGAGGGCGCGGCGACCGACGGCACGGTCACGATTTATGCGTTCGACAGGCTGCAGGATGCCGATCGCTGGTACAACTCGCCCGAATACAGCAAGCTCAAGTTGCTGCGCCAGCAATCGGCGGAGACGAGGCTCTACGTGGTCTCGGGTGTCGTGCAGGCGCCGTAGCCGCAGGAGTCGGAACATGCCGCTGAGCGTGGCAATTGGCGGGTTCGGTGCGATCGGCAAGGTCGTTGCCCAGGCACTCGACCGCGGTATCGAAGGGTTGAACTTGGCTGCGGTGTCGGCGCGCGACACGGCTCGCGCCGAATCCGAGCTTGCCGCCTTCGCCCGGCGGGTGCCGGTGGTGCCGCTCGAAGGGCTGGGCGCGGCAGCTGATATCGTCGTCGAATGTGCGCCGGCCGAGCATCTGCGCGATATCGCCGAACCGGCGCTGGCACAAGGCCGTACCCTGGTAACGCTGAGCTGCGGCGCACTGCTCGACAACGAGGATTTGGTCGAGCAGGCGCGCCGGCATGGCGGACGCATCCTGGTGCCGACCGGGGCATTGCTGGCGCTCGACGCGGTGCAGGCTGCGGCCGAGGCCGGTGGTATTCGATCGGTGCGGATGGTCACGCGCAAGCCGCCCACCGGCCTCGAGGGGGCGCCTTACCTGGTCGAGAACCAGATCCGGGTGAGCGGGCTGACGGAGGCGAAGCTGGTGTTCACCGGCAGCGCCCGCGACGCGGCGCGCGGCTTTCCGGCCAATGTCAATGTCGCGGCGGCGCTGGCGATGGCCGGCGTCGGCCCCGACCTCACGACGGTCGAAATCTGGGCCGACCCCTGCATCGACCGGAACACACACCGCATCGAGGTCGAAGCCGACGCGGCGCGGTTCTCGATGCAGATCGAGAACGTGCCGAGCCTCGAAAACCCGCGCACCGGACGGCTGACCCCGCTGTCGGTTATTGCGCTGCTGCGCAAGCTCACCAGCCCGCTGGCGATCGGCACCTGACCGCCGCCGAGACAGCCTTAGAAGGCGATGCGGATGGCATCCCCGACGGGGTTCGAGACGCGTGCCATAACCGGCGGCGCGCTAGGCGATCCTCGACGGCGGCGTGCGCAATCTGACATGTAGCCGAGCGCCTCCTCGCCCAGCCCCCAACGGCACGACGCCACCACGACGTCCGCTTGTCGGCGCAGCGCTGTGATGTCCTCGGAGAACGCAGCCAGACAGCCATCAAGTCGACGTCGCCGACCAGCGCCAGCGAGACATCGAGCTCTGCTCCGCGTTTTTGCGGCGAGGCTAGGCCTCGACGTCCTCGGCTTCGGCCGCGCGCGCGGCGATCTCGGCCTCGATATCGGCAAGGGACTTCTTGCCCCGCGTCGCCCTCGTCACCGCCTGGTCGAGCTCCTCCAGCGTGCAGAGCCCGAGGCCGACCGGGTGGCGCGCCTTGATATTGGTGCTGTTCCAGTGGGTGCGGTCGCGCACAGCATTGATCGTCGGCTTGGTGGTGCCGACGAGCTTGCAGATCTGTGCATCCGACAATTCGGGATGATTGCGCAGCAGATAAAAGATCGCATCCGGCTTGTCTTGCCGCTTGGCAATCGGCGTGTAGCGCGGCCCCTTGTGCCGGTAAAGTTGCGGAGGAATCGCCGTCTCCAGCAGCTTGAGCCTCGTGTTCGGATCGGCGGCGCAGCGCGCCAACTCCTCGGCAGTGGTCTGCCCGTTGGCGACCGGATCGAGTCCCTGCATCTGAATGGCGACCTCGCCATCGGCAATCGCCTGCACTTCGAGCGGGTGCAATCCGCAGAATTCCGCGATCTGCTCGAAGGTCAGCGCTGTGTTCTCGACGAGCCAGACGGCAGTCGCTTTCGGCATTAACGGTGCGCGCATTTGGGTTCCTTGATATCCCTTGTCAGGCCGCGGCGGCTCCGGTTGCGGCGTCGCGCAGATGCTACCGATATAATGGGCTGGGGGGCGCTAGAAAAGCGACATCCGGAACCAACGCGGAGGAGCCGATGGACGAAGACGAGCCGTTGCCGAGCCGCAAGCCGGTGCCGCCAAAGGACCTGACCTTGCTCGGCATCGCTGAACTCGAAGAATATGTTGCCGGCCTCGAAGCCGAAATCATCCGCGCTCGGGCCGAAATCGCCGAAAAGCGCAAGCATCGCGGCGGCGCCGAGGCCTTGTTCAAGCGCTGAGCTTCCTTCTGTCGGGAGATAACCGGCGGGCGGCGCCGTTCGCTGGCGGGTCGGTTTCCAATGCCAACCGCCGGGCGGCGCCGCCTGAAGGTGCCGCCGCCTGTGCCACCGCGTCAGCCATCCCTCCTAAGGCATTGCCCAAATGCGACCGATTATAGTTCGCTGACCCGCGTTCGCGCTAATCCTGCGGCGGCTCGAACAGGCGCTGCATCTTGGCAAAGCCGCGCATCCCGAAATGACCGATCTCCCACATCTGCCGGTCGACCGTCTCGGCGAAAGCCTCCGACACGATCAGCGAGCGGTCGAGCTCGCGGCACAGCCGCTCGATGCGGCTCGTCAGGTTCACATCGGGACCGATCACCGTGAAGTCGAGCCTCTCGCCCGACCCGATATTGCCATAGCTGACCGTGCCGTAATGCAGGGCCACGCCGGCGTTGAGCTGAACGGCGGGATGACGCTGATTGCGTGCGGCGAGCGCCGCGAGGCCTGCCTCGGCCGCGGCCAGTGCGGCCCCGCATGCCGCGGCCGCACTGCGCTCCTGGTCGTGGTTGAAAATCGCCAGTACACCGTCGCCCATGATCTCGACAACCTCGCCGCCATGCTCGTGAATCGGCGGCATGACGCAATCGAAATACTGATTGAGCATGCGCAACACCGCCTGCGGGCTGAGGCGGTCGGACAGCATCGTAAAGTCGCGCAGGTCGACCAGCATCAGCGCGGCGGTGATGGTCTTGGTGTCGCCGCGGCGCACCTGCCCGTCGAGGATCAACTGGCCGGCCTCGCGGCCGACGTAAGTATCGAGGATGCTGCCGATAAAGCGGCGCAGCGCTTTGAGCTCCGCAACCACCGAGTATTGCGGCAGCACGTCGCGAAAAAACTGCATCTCGGCGGCGGTGAAGCCGCCCGAGCGGCGCGTCGCCCACGATATCGCGGCGAACATCCCGACCGTATACGGCAGCGGCGCGATCGCGTAATGCGCGTAGCCCTGGTCACGCAGCTCCTCGAGCAGCGCAAACGGTAATGCGCCGCCGCCGTCAAGCCGCCATTCATAACTGTCGCCGTCCTCGACAACACCGCGCACCGGGCTTTCAAGGTAGGTCGCGGTCTTTTCGATGCCGTGGTCGAGAAACAGCTCCTCGATTTCGCCGCCGCCGCTGCGCCAAATACGCGACACCCCGCGATAGACGGGATGCAGCGCGCGCTGATGCAACGACACGCGATCGATCGCGATACCGGCCGCGGCGACGCGCGTACAGAATTCCTGCAACACCACCGTGTTGTTGTCGAAAAAGCGCGCCTCGCGGATCAGCCAGTCGCCGATCCGTGACGCCAGCCGGTCGAGGTCCGGCGAAGGCAGGGTTGTCGCGCGTGAGTCCCGCGGCATGGCGGATTTCCGATTGTGAGGAACACCCGTAATGTCGGGTGCCGTAGGCGGCGCGACAACCGCGGTGGTGGAAGTTTGTCGTCGCCTCACGCAGCCTTGAACCGGCCGAGCGCGGCGCGGTCGATCTCGATGCCGAGCCCCGGCCCGTCGGGTATCGCGACGCTTCCGTCACGCTGAACGATCGGCTGGGCGACTACCGCGAAACGGATCGGGTGCTCGGACTGGTCGAATTCGAGCAGCGGCTCGATCGGGTGCAGCCCTGGCGGGTTGTGCGGCAGCGCCGCGATCAGCTGCAGCGACGCGGCGAGCGCGACCGCGGTGCCCCAGACATGCGCTTGCCGTCCCAATACTCGTAGGGCGCTTCAGGTTGGGATGGGCGATATCGGCGATCGCCGCGGCCGATGCCGCTATTCGGCGGCCTCCAGCCGGCGCCGCGCACCGCGCAGCTGGGCGACCCGCTCCTGCGTGTAAAGATCGGTCCAGTTGCTCAGCGAGAAATCGGTGACCTTGCGCGGATCGTACGGACGGTCGACGAGCTTCAACTCGCGCCCGGCGATGTAAACACCGCG